>SKRY01000124.1 GCA_007118235.1 Candidatus Hydrogenedentota bacterium
AACCAATCGAGAAGGGCAAGCGCTTTCTCTATCTCATAGCCGATGATGTGCCGGCCCGCTTGAAACGCTTGCCGGTAGATCCACTCGCGGTGAGGCTGATTGGTCCAGCGGTCCAACTCGGCGCTGCCCGACCATGTATCGTCGCGATTGACGAGAACCGGTATCACCACGCGGCATCCCGCGGCCGCCAGCTTGCGCGCGGCGGTCTCGCCCCCTGTTCCGTCGAGCCCCGCCGCTTCCTCCGGCGTCTGGTCCGCATCGGGGAGGAGAACGATTTGAGCGCGGGGCGTTGCGGGGTCAAGGAGCAGCCCTTCCCCGTCGACGCCCTCGAACACACTCCAACGCACCCGCTTGACCTCGAACGCTTCATTGGCCTCGATGAGGGCCGGCTCGGCGGTGGTTTCCACGTACGCCAAGCTGTCGATGGGCACGCGCTCGTCTGCCCCGGCGCCTAGGATTCTTGCGAGGCGTTCCCGCTTCTCTTGCACCCACCCGGCGCGGTCCGAGGCGAGCCCTTCCCGCCACTGCGCCGCGCGTCTGTCTGGAGTGCGCTCGGTTTCGCGTAGGTAGAACGCGCGCCAATCGTCAAGAACCCGGTCCGCGAGCGCTTCCGGCGAGGGGTCGCCCTCAAACGGTTCCGTACCCGGAAGAGAAGCGCCCCCCGCCATGGAGTGAAACACGAACACACAGGCCAAGAGCGCAGGAGTCGTCACCAGCTTCATCGTTACCCCTCCCCTAACGTTGATCTCCTCCGGACTGAATGCGGGAAGCGCCCCGCATTTCGAAAACAACTATCGGGTTGCCGCCACCTTCTCCGCCGCTTGCTCCGGAGTCACGGGCGCTTCCCGAACAGCCTTGCCCTCATACACCGCGAAGTTATCGAAATACGCGTACACGGTGGTGTAGTCTCCGTCCTCATCGACCGGCGCCCAAGAAGGACCGTTTCCGCCGTGAAACGTGGAGACGTGCACGCTCTGTATCAACGTTTCCTCACCGTCCATGCCGCGAATGCGGAGGTTGTCGTGCCTGACAGTGGGTTCGCCATCAACATAGATGTGGACCGAGCCGTTGGCCTCGTCCGGATCGTTCAAGGTTATGTGCAAGGAAATGGCGTGGTATTGATCCCGTGTGAAGGTGAAGTCATTGTCCGGGTTCTGGCTGACACCGTACGTGCGCCCCTCGCCCTGATCATAGACGTAGGTCCGCACGCTGTCGTTTCCACTGAAATTGACCCGCGCGCTCCACCCATCGGGACGCCTATCCGCGCCTCCCGTGACGCGGTCGGCGGGCGCCAATCCGTGGAGTTTTCCGCCCCGCACGAACTGGAACTCCGCCGGGAATTTCACGTCGTAGCACAGCGTCGCCTCGGACATCCTTGCGTCCAGGGGATGCATGCGCACGATGCCGGTGCTCCCACTATCATTGCCCTCATAGGTCACCTCAAGGGCATTCCCACCATCCACGCCCTCGCCTTCGGCCACTCGCACCTGCGAATGGCTTTCCAAGGTGTTGAGCAACGCTCCCGAACCATCAAAGTTCTCGAATAAGACCAGATTCTCTAAGCCTTGCGCGTTGGAGGGCATCACACAAACACCGCACACCATGGCCACACTTCCCACGATCGCGGCCGATCGCAGTAGAATCGACGGAACCACATTCATCGTAGACACTCCTTCATCGATTACCGTTGCGCCACACGCTTCACTCAGCGAGCCGCGTCCATCTTTTCCGCGGCTTGTTCTTGACTCAAGGGCGCTTCGCGGATCGCCTCTCCTTCATGCACGGCGAAGTTGTCGAAGTACGCATGCACGGTCGTGTACTCGCCGTCTTCGTCAACCGGCGCCCATTGCGGACTGCTGCCGCCGTGGAAGGTCGAGAAGAGGAATTCTTGTATCAACGTGTTCTCTCCGCCGGTTCCCCGGATGCGCAGGCCGTCGTGGGTAACGACGCGTTCGCCATCGACATAGATGTTAACGAAGCCGTTGGATTCGTCGGGATCGTTCAGCCTCATGTGCATGGACACGGCGTGATACTGCTCGCGCGAGAAAGTGAAGCCATTGCCCGGGCCGCGTCCCACCCCGTAGGTCACATCCTCGGTTTGGTCGTAGACATACGTGCGGACGCTGTCGTCCCGGCTGAAGGTAACCCGCGCGCTCCAACGGTGGGGCTCCCTATCGTGGCCGCCAGTGACCGGACTTTCCGGGCCAAGACCATGAAGCTTCCCGCCCCGCACGAACTGGAACTCCTCCGGGAATTTCACGTCGTAGCTCAGCGTCGCCTCGGACATCCGCTGGTCCAATGATTGTCTCACGACGATACGCTCGCTGCCTTGGTCGAACCCCACATAATCGGCCTTGAGCCCGGTGGAGCCGTCAACACCTTCTCCTTCAACTAAGCTCAAGTGCCGGTGGCTCTCCAGCCGTTCGTGCAGATCCCCGGGGGCATCGGCGTCAAAGCTCTCGAACAGCACCGGAGATTCCGCGTGCACAACGGCGGTTGGCGCAAGACATATCCCCCCGAGCAACAATGCGCACCCCAAAACCACGAGCACTCGAGGCATCGTCAAATCAAACCCATTCATTCCGCATTCTCCTTCATTCGACTGCAGTGTCCTTCACGTTCGGCCGGCCTGACACCGGCAAGATCATGCCTCACTATACCCCCCGGACAGGGGCGTAATTCAAACCCGGCGGGCTGGGTTCCCGAGACCCTCCCTCGCGATTGCGGCCAAGACACACCGTTTGAACGCTAGGTCTTACTACACTACAATGCGGTTATCCTTCAAAAACGCTCAAATGAGCATCACCTGGCACAAGACAAGGAGTTTCCATTCATGACAAGCACTTCACGAGGGGTTGCACTTGCGTTGGCCGCCGCCCTGTTCGCACTCACGGGCGCTGCCTGGGCGCAAGCCGAAGAGAACGGCGCGCCTGAACTGGTGCTGAATCCGTATGCGGATGTTGACTGGGAAACCTTTGAACATCACAAAGCGGCGCTGCACACGCACACGCTACAAAGCGACGGGCATCACCCACTCCAGGAGGTGGTCCAAGCGTATCACGACGCCGGCTTCACCATCCTCGCCATTACCGATCACGACACGCATGAGCCCAATGTGCATGTCCGCGGGGGGAGTGTGCCCGAGGAGGAAGCCACACCCTATCCCGATCCCGAGCCGGACGATTACCCCGCCAACACGACGTGGCCGTGGCCGGACTTTGGCGCGCCCGCGCCGGCGGAATGGGGCATGGTGGGCATCGAGGGCAACGAGCTGTCGGACAGGCATCACATGAATAGCCTGTACAACGACTACGGGGTGTTGAGCCGGGACAAGGATGAGGACGAACAGTTGCACGAGGTGCGGGATCGCGGCGGCTTGGCGTTTCTTGATCACCCGGGGATCGACGCGGGCTGGTGGACCCGGCAACCCGTGGAATGGTACGTCGAACGTTTTGAGACACACGGCCCCGAGTATCTCGTTGGGATCGAAGTCACCAACTGCTCGGTCGAAACCGAGAAGTACGACGAAGGCCTCTGGGACCAACTCCTCGCCCGCTTCATGCCGGAGCGGCCCATCTGGGGATTCGGGACGGATGATATGCATAGCTTAGCGAGCGTGCGGGAGTCGCACTCGGTATTCGTGATAGACGAATTCAATGACGACTCCGTGCGCGCGGCCATGGAAGATGGCCAGTTCTATTTCCGCAAGTCGAGCCGGCGCAATGATTTCCGCGAACGGGCGCCGGCGGAGGAGTTGTTCCCGCTGATCCACGCCATTGATGTCGACGAGGACGCGGGCGTCATCACCGTGGACGCGTCGAACTACGACGTCATCCAGTGGATCACCGCGCCGGAATCACTGGAGCCCGACGCGGACTACGAAACCAGCAACGAACCCTGGCCCCTGGGCCAAGTGATCCATGAAGGCGCTGCGCTGAACTACCGGGAAAC
>SKRY01000250.1 GCA_007118235.1 Candidatus Hydrogenedentota bacterium
CCCGAGGTGAGGGAATGGCTGGGCGAGGAAGTGACCCTGGGGCCCGTGGAAGTCCTTGAGGCGCTGGAAGACGAAGCCAGCTTCGAGTGGTTCTTCCGGGGCGAGAGCGTGGGTACGAGCCCCTCGTACACCATTCCCGAGTTGACCTTTGACGAGGCCGGCGTCTATACGGTGGTGGTGGACCACCCCGAAATGGACGCGGCCGAATTCGAGGTCGAGGTGTTGGTCATTCAGCTCATGGATCGGTATCCGCTTCCCTTGATACTGGTGGAGGAAGGACAACGGGATGTGCTCCTGGGACCTATCGATGTGCATGAGGATTTCGAAGGCGGAGCGAGCTTCGAGTGGACCCTTGACGGAGAGCCTGTTAGCACGGATTCCTACCTCACTTTTCCCGAGATTACGCCGGACGTTCTTGGGACCTACACGGTTGAAGTCAGTCATCCCGCTTTCGCTGACCGGCCTCATTATGAGATGCCGGAAGTCATTGAAGTCGAAATGGTCATTCCGAAACCGCTGCGGAATCTTCGCGCCACCACAGGCGATGTGACGTCCGACGTGATGCTCACATGGGAAAACCCCGCCGGCATCGGCGTGAGCGAAATCTCCATCTACCGCAAGACTGGCTCGTTTCCCGAGGAACCGGGCGATGGTGTGGAGGTATTCGTGGGCGGCGGCGATGACGAACACTTCCGGGACACGGGCACGCAGGCCGGGCAAGAGTACTTTTACGCGCTGTACGCCGACCTGGACGTGGAAAGCATCCCCTTCTTTGAGTTCGCGGCGGACTCCTTCTATCTGACCGACACGCTATACGCGCGCGGCGTCTCTGGCGTGGATTCGGCGGGTTATGTGACGGATGTATTCTCGTCCGCGCGGCCCGTGAATCTGGGGTATAGTCAGATCACCATTGAGCCCACGGCGTCCATGAGCGACATGTTCGCCTCGGGCCAGCCCTCGTTCTACATGAATCCGAACGATTACGAGATCAGTTTCTTGTCCGATGTCCATGAGTTGCCGTTTGCGCGCGACCCCGGTATTGGAGTCCACATAAACGATAACAAGTTCACGTATCTGCATGACCAAGAAGACCCACCGGTTGGTGATGGGCGGCGAGGCCGGCCCCGGCGAGGCCGCGTGGGCCGCATTGAGCAACTGAACATTCCGGATATTCCCTTCTTTGGGCAGATGTTCGATGACCTTGTATTGGCGGCCAATGGGTACATCACGACGGGGCAAACCCTGTACGCCCTGGAGACCATTAACACGGCGGAAACGGTCTATACGGCAGACGAGATTTACGATCAAGAGGTTAGCTACCGGGTGGAGCCCTTGTACGAGTGGGACAGTTCGTTTCAGCTTGGCCGCGGCATCCGGCGTGACTCCCCTGACAATTTCCCCTCGCTTGAATCCCACTTCAACGTACCGCGGATTTCTTTTTCGTTCGCCAATCTTTCGACCAGCGCTGGCGGCGAAATGTGGGCTAAGCAGCTCAATGACCGGGTGGTCATCACCTTCGATAAGATCCCGGAGCAGGGCCAAGGGTACGCGCCCAAGCCGAACACGGCCCAGCTTGAACTCTTCTACGATGGGACCATCCGTTACACCTACCGCAGTCTCAACGCCGATGACATGGTGATTGGCATCTCGGATGGCCGGGGCGTGCCGGGGTATTTCGAGTCGGATGGGACGTTCCACCGGGTGGACACCGAGACCGGGGCCGGTCTGACCGAGTTCCGCGCGGCTCCGCCTCCTCCGCCTATTTCCTTGACTAGGGTGGAGCCTCACATTGTTGAAGCGGGCGAGACCGTTCAATTCAATATCAGTGCAACCTCGCACGATCTTGGCCCGCCCACGATCGAGGCCCATGACCTGCCTCCAGGAGCGGAATTCTCAATCGTGGGCAGTTCGGGTCAATTTGTCTGGACCACGTCACAGGCGGATGTGGGCGTGCACGAAGTCCGGATCTGTGCGGAGGCCGGTGAGCATCAGACCTGCCGGACCGTGGCCATTCTTGTCTACGACGACGATACCAGGCCTGTTGCCGCGAATGTGCGGTTGGAGCCCGGGCAAATCACGGCGGGTCAACCCATCGAGGCCAAATACGACTTCCTTGATCCGTTTGGAACCTCCGAGGTCAATTCGCGCTTCTATTGGTACCGGAACGGGGCTTTCGTGTCGGCGTTGGAAGGCCACAGCAGGGTGCCTGGCGAGATGGTGCATGAGGGCGATCGGTGGTATTTCGCGGTTATTCCCCGCAACGCCATGGGAATACGGGGCCTGGCCGCCTTCTCCAAGACGGCGACCACGGAACGTGATCCCGATGATGATGATGACGACGACGATCCCGGCCGCTACGACCTTGACGTGAATAATGACGGGCAGGTGGACAGCATCGACATCCAGATCATCATTAATGACCTTCTCGGACTGGAGATTGATCCCGCGCATGACACGGATGTGAATCGCGATGGCGTGACGGATGCCCTGGATTTGCAGCTTGTGATCAACCACGTGCTTGGTATTTCGCTGCCGGAATCATAAGCCGGCGCGGCGCGACCAAGAATAACGGGTAGCAATTGTGATGTGGCGCTCCCTGGCCAGGTTTTCTTGGCTGGGGAGCGCCGCTTGGCGAAGAAAGGGAACCGATATGAGCGAGCCCAAGTACGAGAAGCGAAGCGTGCAAGCGATGGCGTCCGAACGCAGCACGTGCGGCATTCGCCAGCGTCTTTTTACCAGAGATGACGGCGTTCCAGCCAGCATCACCTATCTCACGGTGGATGACGCCAAGTCCCATTGGCATGGGCATACCCATGAATACTACTATGTCTTGGAAGGTGAGGGAGCGCTTGTCCTTGACGGCGAGCGCGTGCCGGTTGTGGCGGGCGATTGTGTCTGGATAAAGCCGGAAGCCCGTCATTGGGCGGAAGGCGCCATTACCTCGCTCATTATCGCAATGCCCGCTCTGGATCCCGCCGACATCTTCTTCGAAGAGCCCACGCCCCGGGAACAGCAGGCCCACGGAATAGCCGGCGGATGAGGCCGCACGGGTTTGCGGTTCCAGCTTCCATTGTGCTAGCATTTGGTTTCCCCTTCGGAACACGTTAAATTTGGCGCTTTACATGGGGTAGGCCCGTCGGGCCGCGGACGTAAGCGTCGAATTGGGGTATGGGCGCGCCAGTTTTCCGAATTCCAGGGGTGTGTGGGATGAGGGCGGGCGCGCCTCTATCGCGCGGGCGGACGCCGAACTGCGAAACAGTCGCCACGAAATGTTTGGCGCGCCCCCATGTCTCGTGTCACATCGTGACCCCAACCATCATAAGCCGTTTGTGAGACGCGTTTGAGGGGATACACTCCTCTTGATCCGCGCTGTAACCGAATCGCAAGCAAAGGATAGAGAATCCACCATGGGTGTACAGGCGCAATTTGATCTTTCGGGAAAGACCGCCGTCGTGACCGGCGGCGCGGGCGTGCTGGGCGGCGCAATCGCCACGGGCTTAGCCGAAGCCGGCGCGCATATCGCGGTGTGCGACATTGCCGCCGACAACGCGAAGGCCAAGGCGGAGAGCATCAGTCAGGCCTTTGGCGTGAAGGCGGGCGGCTATCTTATGGACGCGTTTGACAAAGCATCCATAGAATCCTGTTGTGACCAGGTCCACAATGATTTTGGCCAGGTGGATATCCTGGTGAACGCGGTGGGCGGCAACATGAAGGGCGCCACGACGTCGGATACGCAGTCCTTCTTTGATTTGCCGGAAGACGCGTTGCGGGCGGTGATGGACCTCAACTTCCTGAGCGGCGTCTTCTTCCCTTCGCAGGTATTCGGCCGCCGGATCAAGGACAATCCCAACGGCGCCTCCATTATCAACATCTCCTCCATGAACGCGCTCGTTCCGCTTACCCGGATTCCGGGATACAGCGCGGCCAAGGCGGCGGTGAA
>SKRY01000325.1 GCA_007118235.1 Candidatus Hydrogenedentota bacterium
GCGCGGGCATCCTGCTCATCAACACGGGAACGCCAGACGCGCCGCGCGCGCCCGAAGTGGGCGCCTACCTGCGCGAGTTCCTCTCCGATCCCCGCATCCTCGATATTCCAGCGCTCACGCGTTGGGCGCTGCTCAACTTCATCATTCTTCCCAAGCGGAAATACCGCAGCGCCGATGCGTACAGCCAGATTTGGACCCCGGAAGGGGCCCCCCTTCTCGTCATCATGGGAGAGCTGCGAGACAAAGTGGCGGAACAGGTTCCGAACGCCGTGGTTGAGCTTGGCATGCGCTACGGCAGCCCGTCGCTGGAGGAGGGCGTGGAACGCCTTTTGGAGCAGGGTGTGGACCGCATCATCGCCGCGCCCTTGTTTCCGCAATACAGTTCCGCCGCGAATGGGTCCGTGCTCGAAAAGCTTTACAGCCTACTGGCCGTCCGGTGGAACGTTCCGCCGGTCTCCGTTCTGCCGCCTTTCTACGCCGACGCTGGTTTCCTTGATGCATGGGCGGCTGTGGCCAGCCCCTATCTCGAAGCGTTCAAGCCAGACCACGTCCTGTTGAGCTACCATGGCCTTCCCGAACGCCACGTTCTCAAGAGCGATCCCACGGGCGCCCATTGCCTGCGAAGCGTAGACTGTTGCGCGGCTGACGTACCGGCGAATCGCCACTGTTACCGCAAGCAATGCCTCCGCACGAGCGAATGGCTCGCCCAGCGTCTAGGTTTGTCCAGCGAAGGATATGAGACGAGCTTTCAATCCAGACTGGGGAAGGACGCCTGGATCCAGCCCGAGACGGATAGCCTCATCCAAGCGTTGCCCAAGCGAGGCGTCAGGCGGCTGGCGGTGCTTTGTCCCGCCTTCACCGTGGACTGTCTTGAGACTATCGAGGAGATCGGGTTGCGCGGGAAAGAGGACTTCCTGAATGCTGGCGGCTCGGAGGATCTCATGGTTCCCTCGCTCAACAGCCACCCCGCTTGGGTGGACGCGCTGGCGAATCTGCTGCGCTCCATCTGACACCCGCTCTCTACTCCCTGAACTTGAAACCGGGGGGATTAATGAATGAAGCGCGCCGCGTCAGGGCGGGGAGCGGCGCGCTTCATTTCCGGGATGGCAGGGGTCATCCCTGGAGGTCAAGGGTTTGAACGTGGGGCGTTCTGGGCGCACGCGGGGCGGATGGAGCAGCAACGAAGCTTTGTTGCAGCTGAAGTTCATGAACCTCTTGCCATGTGTCGCGCAGGGCTTCAAGGTGTTCAATGCACTCCGCCATGATTGCGGGGTCTTTCCTTAGGTTCGCCTGGATGAGCTGATCGTGGATGTATTTATAAATGCGGTTCATATTGTGCGCCACTTCTCCCTGGCTCAAGTCCAAGGCGCTTCGCAGTTCCGCGACGATATCCTGGGCCCGAATCAGGTTGTTGTGAATTTCGCCCGGCCTTCCCCCTTCCGCTAGGAGACGTTCGGCCTGCTTGGTTCGCTGCACGGCTCCGTTGAAGAGCATCACGATTAGTTTTCCTTGCGAAGCCGTTTCCACTGCTACTTTCTGATATGTCCCGTGCTTGATTGCGTGTTGATTCATATAGTCTTCCCTTGTTATTCGCCGTTACTACTGTTTTGGGAACGCTTCCCCGCGCCCCTAGTAGAACCGTCCGAAGCCCGCGCCAAGGTTGTTCAGGGCCGCCCCTTGTTCTTGAAAAGCGAGCATCATCCGTTCCATTTGGAGGAACTCCCTGCGCAACCGCGCCTCCCGTTGTTGAAGGCGGCCCTCGATACGCTCCTTCTGATCGTTCAGCCCCCTGATTCGCTGAGCAAGACTTCCCGATGGGCTGGTCCGGCTGTCCAGCATGCCCCGGCGGCCCGTCACACCGTCCAGATAATTCTCCAAACGGTCGGCTATGCCCGTGTTATCGGCATTGGAGAAGAGCGCCTGAACCCCGGATGAGTTCGAGCGCAGTGCTTCGAGGAATCGCTCCTCGTCAAACTGGAGCGAGGAATCCCGGCCAGTGGTAACGCCCACCTGCAAGAGCGTTTCCAATCCGCCCCCGGCCTCGTCCACCACACCGAACAGGATGCCGCGCATCATGCTCTCGACCTGGCGGATGGTGCTGTCGTTTGAAAGAGCCCCTTCGCGCCCCGTGAGGTTGCGGACCTCGCTCGACGCTCCATTGAAAGCGTCAATGAACTCCCTGACGCTCTCGACCGTGGCTTCCTCGTCGCGCTCAATCGTCACGGAGCTAGCCCCAACGCTTCTCAGATTAAGCTCAATTCCCCCAATGGCGTCGGTTATGGTATTGGTGTTTCGCGACTGTTTCTGGCCGTTCACGGTGAACTCGGCGCTTTGTCCCAGTTCCTGCTCCGCGTCGCTAAGGTTCATCACGTCAAGAAAATTGCTGCTGCCGGATACGAAGGAGATCTGGGTGGCCCCGGGCGTGAGCGCCTCCACACGGATTCGGTCGCCAATGTTGTCATAGGAGGCGGTCACATTGGCGGCGGAACTGTTGATCCGGTCGAGCACGTCTTGAAGGCTGTCTTCGTTGGGATCGACATTGATCTGAATGCCGTTGACTTTGAACGAGCCCGCCGTCACCTCCTGTCCGTCCACAAACCCAGCATCCGCGAGGGTCTGGGTATAGTTCACCGCCCCCAGGGTTTGCGTGCTCGTCATCGCCCCATCCTCGGCGATCGCGCCATCAAGGTTGATCGCCTCGATGAAATTGCTTGAGGCTTGTCCGTCCTCTAGGCTTCCGTGGAAATTGATGTACGTGTCGCCGCCGCCCGTGTTCTCAATGGTGACCTTGTCGGTGATGGCATCGTAGGAGGCGGTCACGCCGGCATCCGAGCCATTGATGAGATCAAGCACATCCCGGAGGCTGTGTTGAGCGGGATCCACGTCAAATGTCACGCCATTGATCCCGAACTGTCCCCTGCTCACCCTGGTGCGCATGCCGCTGTTGCTAAGAGAGGCATCGGGATCAATCGCCGCACCCATCTTCCCGCTGCTGGTGGCGAGGGTGGGATTGGCCAACTGCAACACCTCGACTTCGTAGGTTCCAGCGGCGGGCGCACCGCTCCCCACCTCGGCTCTCACCACGCTTTCCTCGGAGGAGGAGGCGTCGAACTGGTTGAGCAGGTCCTGGGCGCGAAGAGCATCGGCCTGGCCCTGAAGAGACTGCAAGGTCTCCCGAAGCTTGCCAATGGCCTCCTGTTCCTTTTCCGCCGCCTCAATCCGGTTATCGATGCGTTGAATGGGTTTGCGCTCGAGTTCCATCAACTGCCGGACCATTGAGTCGGTGTCCAGACCAGAAACCAAGCCGCCCGCGCTGAAGCTACTACCCATGGCGGTGTTCTCCTTACGTTTCCTTGTCGAAGATCAGCCCCACCACCTGCTGAAGCCGTCTTGAGATCTCCACGATTTCCTCGGCGGGGATTTGCCGTATAACTTCCCTCGTGTGCCGATTTACAACTTGCATAATGATCTTATCGGTGCTTTCGTCAACCCAGTAGTCCAACCCTCTATTCAATAGATTGACGGTCTCACCCACCGTCATCGCCTTCTCCTTGAGAAGGTCTTTCGGCGTGAATCCCGGGGGATCCTGGAGTTCTTGCAGCAAACCGCCTTTGATGGGCAGCTCCGGCGTGGCGACACGGTTCTGCTCAGCCCCCGGGGTTTGAACGGATCGCATGATGGATGGTTCCAGAAGAACCCTTCGCGCGGTTACATCGTGTATATCCATGGCCGTTTCCTTTCCCACCCTATTTCCAGAGCGGAGCCCCCGTTTGCCGCCTGCGCCATATCGACCCTCGTTTGATACCACTGGCATGCTTATCGGCGGAAGCGGCGGCCGCCTTTAACTCGCGGGAATCCGCCGTCCAGGGGCGGCCGCTTTGACAGAAAAGGCTTGTTAGGGTATGGTTCCGCCACAGAACATGGCATATCCCCAAAA
>SKRY01000102.1 GCA_007118235.1 Candidatus Hydrogenedentota bacterium
GCCTGGTTGTCGCCCACCGTGGACTTCTGGTAGAGGTTCACGCCATGGGCCGCCAGGGTCCGGCCAAGAAGCGCCGAGTTGCTGTCCACGATCTGCCCAAGGAGCAGTTCGGTGCCGATCATAACGATTTCCGCGCGCATAAAGGGTGTACTCCGTGAAGATGATGGGATAGGGCGAGGGTTTCGTCGTTACTCTAAGCCTATCAAACCGCGCCCGAAAGGTACAGCACCGCCCCGGCGCGGGCCGGGACGCCGGTTTCGGCCCGCGCGGGGTAGAAATCTGCTTTGAACCTTGCTATAATCCCGGCTACTTTGCCGCTGGTCCGCCGGACCAGTGGAAAATATCCATTTTTACATCACCAGATTACAGAGGGAGGTGAAACGCATGAGCAATGGAGCCAGTGTGCCAGACACTGTAAAACGCATCATATGTGAGAAGTTGGAGTGCAGCGAGGACAAGGTGACGGATAACGCCAAGTTCATCGAGGATCTCGGCGCGGACTCGCTCGACATCACCGAGTTGTTGATGGCCTTGGAAGAGGAGTACAGCATCACCATCGAGGACGACGCCAACGAGATTCAGACGGTTGGCGATGCGGTGCGGTACATCGAGAACAAGGTGTAATAACCCCGTTCCCGCGCGGTCTGGCGCGTGCTCCCAACCCGGCCGCGTTCAATTCCATTCGCATTGACCCACGCCCAGCCCTCGAGCCGCCACGGCGCGACGGGGCGGGCTGGGCGCCACTCTCTCCATACATCGCGAGGACGCATGAGAACACGGGTAGTTGTGACGGGGACCGGTGTGGTGTCTCCGGTGGGCAACGACACAGAAACCTTCTGGAAGTCCCTCTGTGAAGGGCGATCGGGCATTCGGCGGATCGATTACTTTGATCCCTCGGACTTGCCCTCGCAGATCGCGGGTCAGGCCGAGCATTGCGTGCCGCCGGGCATGACGAGCAAGGACATTCGCCGTTCCGATCAGTACGCGGTTTGGGCCTTGTGCAGCGCACTTCAGGCTTGGCGGCAAGCCGGGGTCGACCTGGACCAGGAGGACCCCAAACGCTGCGGTGTCATCATGGGCAGCGGCATCGGGGGGCTGTTCACGTTTCAGGAACAGATGACCCGCTTTCTGGAAGGCGGCGCCCGCCGCGTGTCTCCGTTGACCATCCCGAAGATCTTGGCGAACATCGGATCGGGCGAGGTCGGCATCCAACTGGGGCTTCAGGGTCCCAACGAGGCCGTGGTTTCCGCGTGCGCCTCTGGCGCGCAAAGCATCGGCGACGCGGCGATGGCCATCCGCAACGGCCGGGCCGATGTCATGGTGGCCGGGGGATGCGAGGCGTCCATCGTGCCGTTTGGCATGGCCGGATTCTCCGCGATGAAAGCCCTGTCTTGCCGTAACGACGAGCCGCAACGGGCGAGCCGCCCCTTCGACCTTGACCGCGATGGATTCGTGATGGGAGAAGGCGGCGGAGCGCTTGTGTTGGAGTCCGAAGAGCACGCCCGCAAGCGCGGGGCGGAGATCCTCGGCGAGATCGCGGGTCATGCGGACACCTGTGACGCCTATCACATCACGGCGCCCCGCCCGGATGGTTCGGGCGCGTCCGCCGCGATGCGCTCGGCGTTGGAGGATGCGAATCTCGAACCCGGCGCCATCGGCTATTTCAACGCCCACGGCACGAGCACGAAACTCAACGATCTGGCCGAAACCCTGGCGCTGAAAGAGGTGTTCGGGGACGCCATGCCGCCGGTAAGTTCCACCAAGTCCATGACCGGCCATCTCTTGGGGGCGGCCGGGGCGATCGAAGCGCTGGCATGCGTGTTGGCCGTGCGTGACGGGGTGCTGCCGCCAACCATCAACTACGAGACCCCGGATCCCGAGTGCGACATCAACATCGTGGCGAACGTAGCGCGGGAAGCGCGGATCGATGTGGCCATGTCCAACTCGCTGGGGTTCGGGGGGCACAATAGCTCGCTCATTATAAGACGCTATGCATGATGTAAATGGGGAAGAGGCCGTCGAACGCGTCTTGCGCCATCTGGGCGTGCAGGTTAGTGACTATAACCTTATCGAACAGGCCTTGACCCATTCCTCTGTCACGGCGCAAGGGGAGTTCCCGGGACAGGATTACGAGTCCCTTGAGTTTCTGGGGGATGCGGCGCTCGGGCTTGCCGTGGCGGATTACTTGCTCGAGCAGCTTCCCGGCCGGTCGCCCGGCGAATACAGTCAGATGCGCGCCCATTTCGTGAACAGACGCCGCCTGGCCGATGTCGCCGAACAGCTTGAGCTGGGGCCAGCCATCCGGCTTGGGAAGGGGGAAGAGCAAAGCGGAGGACGCAACCGGCCGGCGTTGTTGGCGGATTGCGTGGAAGCCCTGATCGGGGCGGTCTACTTGGACCAAGGCTGGGAAACGGCGTCGGCCATGGTCCGCCGTTTGTTCGCGGGGCATTTCCGGGAAGCGTTGGAGCAGCCCTTGGAATGGGACTACAAGTCCCGGCTTCAGCAGTATTGCCAAGGGGAGCAAAAGGGGCTACCGGAATTCCGGGTCATCCGGGAAGAAGGTCCCGATCATCGCAAGGAGTTTGAGGTCGAGGTCATCATCGAGGCCCAAGCCTTGGGATGCGGGGTGGGCTCTTCCAAGAAAGAGGCCGAACAAAACGCCGCGCGGGTTGCTTTGCAGGCCATGGGCGTGGGCCGCGAGTAAGCGGAATACGCCCTGAATTGCAGTACGTGTCAAAGTCATTTCTGTTTATTTGGGGGACCAAGCGCGCCTATGCCACCCTTCCCGCCGGGAAGCCTGTTGGTGGAGGCGCAGAGGGCCCAGGGATTCGCGACGAGAGGAGTTACCGATGTTGCCATTTCTACTCATATCGATTGGCGCGGCGGTGGCCGCGCTACTGTTTGTTGTTTACCTTGCCCGCTATGTGCTGAATCAATCTCAAGGCACCGAGCACATGGCGAAGTTGTCCTCCATGGTGCAGGAAGGGGCCATGGCTTTCTTGCAGCGGGAATACCGGTACATCGGTATTTTCGTGGTCGTCATCTTTCTGTTGCTCACGGCTATCGGCTTCATAGACGAGGAGCTGCTATTGAGCTGGAAGACGGGCGTCGCCTTTGTCGTGGGCGCGCTGGCTAGCGGATCCGCCGGGTTTCTCGGCATGTACATCGCCACTCGCGCGAACGCGCGCACGGCCGCGGCCGCCGAATCCGGCGGAGTACGCTACGCGTTGAACGTCGCCATGAGCGGCGGAGCGGTCATGGGCCTGGGCGTGGTTGGCGTGGCCTTGCTGGGCTTGGTGATTGTTTACAAGCTCTTCAACGGCGATCCCGTTATTGTTAACGGGTACGCCATGGGCGCTTCCCTCGTGGCCCTGTTCGGCCGCAGCGGCGGCGGAATCTTCACGAAAGGCGCCGACATGGGCGCGGACCTCGTGGGTAAGGTCGAGGCGGGCATCCCCGAGGACGATCCCCGCAATCCCGCCGTGATCGCCGACAACGTGGGGGACAACGTGGGCGACGTGGCCGGTCTAGGCGCCGATCTCCTGGAGTCCTTCGTCGGCTCGATCATCGCCAGTTTGGCGATCGCGTTCACCATGTTCGCCGTGGTGGGGGAGGAAGCAGGCGAATTCCTGCGGGCATTCCCCTTCATTCTCGCGTCCGTGGGCATCATTGCCTCGATTTGTGGGGTGTTGTTCGTCAAACGGTTCGCCCAATCCAATCCTCAGCAGGCCTTGATGAACGGCACGTATATTAGTGCGCTGTTAACCCTCATCGGTATCGGCGTGTTTGCCTATTTCTGGGGCCAGTCCTTCCCGCATCCCGACCGGGAAGGCGTCATGGTGGAATGGTGGGGTCCCTTCCTGGCCGCCGTGCTGGGTATTGTGGCCGGTTCTCTCGTGGGATTCATCTCCGAGTACTTTACGTCCAGCAAGTATA
>SKRY01000244.1 GCA_007118235.1 Candidatus Hydrogenedentota bacterium
ATCCATGAAGGATAACGCCCCGCGAACGCCATGAGCATACACGCCGCGGCGGCTGGAACCACCGCCAAACCAATGAGCGCGCCAGCCGGTTGAACAAGAAAAGCTTCCGCCCACTGACCACGCGCCACGTGGGTAACGGCGGTGGTCATGCCGCAAAACGGGCAGGGAAAGCCGGTAAGCGCGTGCGTGAAACACGGGAGAAGGCCAAACTGTTCGTGCGTCCCCACGCCGCGGCTGTCGGGCGTCACGAACCGGAGGGCCAGCAAGGCCGCGATCTCGAGTCCGCCAAAGGCGAACAAGGCCAACCGGTGCGGAAGCGGCAGTTGACCTGCAACGGCGGCGTCCGTAACGCGGCCGGCCTCTTCGTTTTCCAGTGATTTCATGCCTGGCCTGTCATCCCTCCTTGTCCGCCTCCGGATTGCTCCCGCAAACGGACTACTCGTCTTCCCGTGGCTCGGCCGGGACATCGGTCCCCTCGGCGATATCCCGCGCCTTCCGATGGATGGCCCCCAACTTGTCGACTTTGGGCTGGATACGCGAGACAACTTCTTGTTGGTGACGGCGAATCGTGTCCTCTTCGCTTTGGATGGCTGAAAGCTTCTGGCTCAATTGGCTTTCCACCTTGTCGAAGGCCGCCTTAATGGCCTCGCCAAAACGCTCCCGCCGATGCGCCAACTCCCGGTGCAGGTGTTCGCGCACGCTGTCCTCGCCCTCCTGTTCCGCCCCGGCGGGTTGGAGCAAGATGCGCCGGGCGATATCCGCGAGTTGCTCCCGGACGCGTTTCCGCAACGCTTTCGTGCTCGTGGCCAGGCGGGCGCCCACGGCCACGCACAGCCCCAACAACGCGCCGGCCGCGCCACCAAGCGTAATGTTGACCTCGGGTAGGTCCGCGACAGCGGGACCCAAGGCGTCAACAAGCATCGGACCAGTCAAGAAAGCGCCGCCGAGCCCCGCGCCCGCCGCCCCGCCCAGCACCAGCCCGGCCGCGGCGAACTTCACGTAGGAAGCGCCTAGTTTCGCCTGAATCGCGGGAAGATTGCCGCGATACACCGGCAAAGGCCCTTCATCGGCCCCGTAGATCCGTCCCAGAACCGCCTGGGCGGCCTCAAGCGTCTGGCGCTCGATCCCCTGAATCTCGGCGTTAAGCGCATTGTGGATCGCACGCAGGAACGCGTCGATCCGGTGCTCCAATTCGCTGTGCAACGGCGCGTACCGTTGACGCCGGGCCTGCTTGAGCTGGTTGGCGTCCTCGAGCCACGTATCAAGGGGTTGCATCACCTCCGTCCGTATCCGTTCGCCATTCAACAACGTGTCGATCAGGTTCTCGTACCCATCGCGCCGTATGCCGTTCATGTCGCCGCCCTGGGTCATGACCGCGTAACTGTCCATGATGGCCTGACGCGCCGCCCGCTTCTCCTGGAGTTCGTGCGCGAGTTGTTTCCGCCGCCGTTCGAGGTAGTCCAGCTTGGGGACATTCCGCACCAGGTCCAGCTTCACTTCCAAGGGCCGCAGATATCTCCAGGCCCGGCCGCTCGCGAATCGGCACACCGACTCGAGGATGGCCCCCTCGCGATTCTCGGTGTAGAGATAGTCGTGAAGGCGTTCGCGCAAGGTCTCGAAATTGCTGCGCTCTTTCAAGTGCCAGCCCGCCAAAGGCTCGGGCTCCCGCTCCTGTAACAGCCGCCGCTGAAACTCAAAGGGAAACTTCACCTTGTTGTTGTTGTCCAACGCGGCCATGGTGATGCGCTGATTCAGGAGCTGCTCGCCCAACAGCGCGTACAAGCTGGAAGTGAAGAACAGTTCGAGTTCCGGCCCTTCGTCTCCCAGACTCCGGAGCAGGTCGCGGGCGGGGCCGCGCTTGCCCTCGGGATCGATCTCGTCCGGATTGAGTTGATCGGCCTTATTGATGACGAAGAACATCTTGCGATGCTGGTGGCGCACGATGTGTTCAATGAAGTTGCTGTTGTGCTCGTTGCCCGCGTTCTGACTATCGAGCAAACACACCACCAGATGGCTGTGCGGGATGATCTCATGGGCGATGCGGCGGTTCGTTTCCGAGATGCTATGCACCCCCGGCGAATCGACCAAGGCGATGTCATCCATGAGTTTATCGTTGGGCAGATAGACGAAGATCTCGTCGAACTTGTTCCGCAAGGTCTCGAGCTGAGGATAGTCCTCGTCCGCGTGCAGGGTCACCAACGCCTTGAGCGTGTCCCGGATCTCTTGGGAGGCGGCTCCTTCAAATTCGATCAGCACCCCTCCCCCATCGGCCCGTTGGACCTTTCGCGGAGAGATGCCGCTGTCCTCAAGGACCCGATTCACCGCGGCCAGATCGGCTGAATCCACCGCCTCGTGCAGATTGAGCACGAGTTGCATGGTCTCGCCCTTGAGCACGTGCGTTATCTTCGCCGTGCATTCCTCCAAAACGGTCGGCAGATACTCATCGCCCAACAACGCGTTGATCAGGGTGGACTTCCCCACATTAAACGCGCCCAGAAAGACCACGCGATACTTCCCTTCGCGCAGTTCCTTACACCGCCGCTCAAGGAGGCTTCGCTCTTCCTCCGCCTCGCCCTCGAAATCGGGATCCTCGAGAAACGCCTCCAAGCTTCTCAGCGCTTGGAAGGTCCATTCCCGGTTCTCCAGATGCCTGTTGATGCTCATATGATGCGTTCTCCCTCACGCGCCAGGCGCGCCCCTTTCGGACGCGCCGTTGTATTCCAAGCCACCGCGAAACGGAACGCCAGCGCTTCCGTTGCGTATGCGCCGGCCGTGAGCTAAGACTATAGGCCCCGCGCCGCCAGACTGTCAATAGAAAGCCGCGAACAACGCCCGAAAATTCCCGCTTGGGGCCAATCCTTTAGTCTTGCGGCGCGGGACCTGGCGCCTTTTCGGGACTATTCCCGGCCAGTGGAAGCGTTGCAGCTCTTGACTTCCCGCCCGGCGGCGCCCAAAATTGACGCGTCGAGCGTTGGAAACGGATCCAGCGGCGTACGCTGGCGCGCAGAGAACCTTGCAAGGAGAGGAGGTGAGCAGCACATGACAATAATCGATTTGATTCGGGATTTGTTCGAAACGATTTCCTTTCGGATAGGCTGGTATGTCGCCTTTATTTGGCTCCTCGAAGCCTTGGGACTGCTGTAACCCCGTCCTTCGAACCTGCCGTCCCACTATCCATACGGCCGCCGGTACAGCGTATACCGCTGTACCGGCGGCCGTATGGGCTTAAACACTCCCCTGTCCCAGGCGCCCCGCCCTGTACCGCGAAGCTTCAAAGCCCCCCAAGCAGTTTCGGCGCCAGCACGGGTAAATCCGGGCCGCCATCGGGGCAGGCTTCCCAGACGACGGGCGCCATGGACAGGTAGTATTCGTTCGACGGCGTGGGCTCCCCTTCGCCGTCACCTTCCGCGATGGCGCGGCCTTGGTAAAAGAGGTAGCCTTGACCATCTTCGTCGCGGAAGAAGAAGGGGTGGCCCACTTCGTAGCTATACCATGTTCCGGGCGGGCCATGGCTCTTGAAGGGTTCGTCGACGTATAGCCGGGTGAAGTCGATGCCGTCCTCGCTAATGGCCACGCCGATCTGTTGGCGTTCGTGGTTGTAGGCCCCACCGTAAAACATATACAGCTTGTCATCGTGCTTGGCGATGGCGGCCGCCTCGATGCAGGTACGCTCCCACGGCAACTCCGGCTTCAGGATGGGGCCTTCCGTGCTAATTTGCGTCCAGGCGTCCGGTCCGAAATCGCTGTCCAGCGGCGCGCGGGAAACCCCTTGCGTCTGGATTTCGTGATCCGGATCGCGGGTCGCCCAATAGAGATACAGTTCATCGTCAAGCACGACAACGCTGGCGTCAATCGCGCGGCCGCTGTTCCATTGCTCGCCCTCCGAATCGTAGGGGTCCGGGCGAAAGATGGGGTTGTCGTTCC
>SKRY01000327.1 GCA_007118235.1 Candidatus Hydrogenedentota bacterium
AATCCAGATTTCGGAGAGTATGCGGAACGGGTGACGGGCGCTCACGTCGCCGCACTGTGTGACGTGGACTTGCGGCGGGAGGGTCCGCGTCCACCGACGCCTGCCCAGGCGTTTGACGCGTACCCGGACGCGGCGAAATATCACGACTATCGCAGGATGCTCGACGAGATGGAGCGCGACATCGACGCCGTGGTTGTGAGTACGCCCAACCACCATCACGCGCCCGCCAGCGTCACGGCGATGCGGATGGGCAAGCACGTCTATTGCGAGAAGCCGGGCGCGCACTCCGTGTACGAAGCGCGGGTGATGGCGGAGGCGGCGAAGGACGAGGGCGTCACAACGCAGCTCGGCACGCATGCGCACGCGACGGAAACGTACCGGCGCGTCTTCGAGTTGATACAAGCGGGCGCCATCGGCGAGGTCAGCGCCTGTCATATCTGGCTGCGCTCCGGCGCTTCCTCCACGGATCGCCCTACGGATACCCCCTCCATCCCCGAGGATCTCCACTGGGATCTGTGGCTAGGCCCGGCGCCGCACCGGCCCTATCACCCCACCTACATCCCCACGCAATGGCACCGCTGGTGGGACTTCGGCGGCGGGATTCAGTTAGGGAACATGGGTTGCCATTACATGAATCTGCCTTTCTGGGCGTTGGGTCTCCGGCATCCATCCACAATAGAGGCGGACGGACCCGAACCACACCCCGAAACCGCCCCGGGACGGCTTCATTTGCGATACGTCTTCGAGCGCGGGGAAGACAAGCCGCCGATTACGCTTACCTGGACCCATGGAAGCGAACCCCGCGAGGTATTCGCCGAGCATAACTTCCCGGAGTGGGCGTGGGGCGTGTTCGTGGGGGACAAGGGGATGCTGTTGGCGAGCTACGACCGGCATCAGCTCTGGCCAGAGGCGGACTTCGAGGACTACGAAGCGCCCGAGCCCAGCATTCCGCCGTCGGTGGGCCACCGCCAAGAATGGATCAACGCGTGCAAGGGCGAAGGCGAGCCGCTTAGCCACTTCGAGTACTCGATGCCTATTACCGAGACGGTGTTGCTGGGAAACGTGGCCTACCGCAGCGGCCGGAAGCTGGAGTGGAACGCGGAGGAGTTTCGTGTTGACAACGCCCACGAGGCCGAGGGGTTTCTTCAACGGGGCTACCGGCCGGGCTGGACGCTTTGAGCGGGAACAGGTTGGTGCTGTCCCATGTGATGAGGAGAGTAGTCGAATGAGTAAGCGAACATTCACCCGCCGGCGCTTCTTGAAGGCGGGCGCGGCCCTTGGCGCGGGATGGGCTGTAAGCAGCGGCTGGACGGCCCTGTCCCGGTCGCGCGTGGCGGGGGCCAACAGCCGGCTGAATCTCGCGTTCGTCGGAGTCGGCGGTATGGGTTTTTCGAACCTGGCGATCATGACGGGTAACCGGAATCCCCAATACGGAGAGCGCGCCGAACGAATCTCGGGCACGCAGGCCGTGGCCCTATGTGACGTGGATCTGGAGCGGGCCGCGAGGGCGTTCAACAACTATCCGGATGCGGCGAAATACCGTGACTACCGCAAGATGCTTGACGAGATGGAGGGGGATATTGACGCCGTCGTGGTGAGTACGCCCGACCACGTTCACGCCCCGGCCAGCGTTACGGCCATGCGCATGGGCAAGCATGTCTACTGCGAGAAGCCGGGCGCGCACTCCGTGTATGAGACGCGCGTGATGGCGGATGTGGCGCGGGAGCAAGGGGTTGCGACGCAACTGGGCACGCAGGTGCACGCCTCCGGCAACTTCCGCCGCGTCGTCGAGTTGATTCGCGCCGGCGCCATTGGCGAGGTGAACGCCTGCCATATCTGGAGGCGGTCTGGAAGCTCCACCCAGGATCGCCCCACCGATACGCCCCCCATCCCCGGGGAACTGGACTGGGACCTGTGGCTTGGCCCCGCCCCGCGGCGTCCGTATCACCCCACGTATGTCCCCCGGGGATGGCGCCGCTGGTGGGACTTCGGCGGGGGCGGACCGGGCGACATGGGCTGTCACTACATGGACCTGCCGTTTTGGGCGTTGGACTTGGGGCATCCATCCACGATTGAGGCGGATGGCCCGGACCCCCATTCCGAAACGGCGCCGGGGCGCCTGCTTGTGCGGTACACCTTCGAGCGCGGCGATGACAAGCCGCCTGTCACGCTTACCTGGACCCATGGCCGCACGCCTCGCGCGGTGTTCGCCGAACATGACTTCCCGGATTGGGCATGGGGCGTATTCGTGGGAGACAAGGGGATGCTGTTGGCGGACTACAATCAGCATCAGCTTTGGCCAGAGGCGGACTTCGGGGATTACGAGCCGCCCGAGCCCAGCATTGCGCCGTCGGTGGGCCACCGCCGGGAGTGGCTTGACGCGTGCCGCGGCGAGGGCGAGGCCTTGTGCGGGTTCGAGCGCTCGATGTGCATCGCCGAGACGGTGCTGCTTGGAAACGTGGCGCACCGCAGCGGCCGAAAACTGGAGTGGAACGCGGAACAGTTTACTATTGATAATGCCCACGAAGCCGAGGGATTTCTCCAACGCGGCTATCGGCCGGGCTGGACACTCTAACCTGGGAGCGGGGCTGTTCCCAATCCCCAACGTGATTACGAGGACACAGCGATGAGTAAGCGAACACTCACACGCCGGAGCTTCTTGGCCGGCACAGGCGCGGCATTGGCGGGTCTCGCGGCGGGCCCGGCGTTCGCCGCGAACGTGGCCCCACGGCTTTCTCCCATGGAGAAGCTGAACATCGCGGGCATAGGCGTGGGCGGCCAAGGCCGCAGCGATCTCAACCAGATGAGCCACGAGAACATCGTGGCGTTATGTGACGTCGACGACAACCGCGGGGGGCCTTCCTTCGAGCGTTGGCCGGAGGCGCGGCGCTTTCGCGATTTCCGGCGGATGTTCGACGAGATGGCGAACGAAATCGACGCCGTGGTGATCGCCACGCCCGACCACACGCATGCGGTGGCGGCCCTTACCGCGATGCAGTTGGGCAAACACGTCTACGTCGAGAAGCCGCTGACCCATTCCATCATGGAAGCCCGGGCATTGCGGGACGCCGCGCATAAGTATGGCGTTGTAACGCAAATGGGTAACCAGGGCTTGGCGAGCGAAGGGGTGCGCCGGACCTGCGAACGAATTTGGAGCGGGGCCATCGGCGATGTGCATACCGTTCATATGTGGACCAACCGCCCCATCTGGCCGCAGGGCATCGATCGCCCCGCGGAAACCCATGACGTGCCGGACCACGTAGATTGGGATCTCTGGCTGGGACCCGCGCCGGACCGGCCGTACCATGACTCGTATCTCCCCTTCAACTGGCGGGGCTGGTGGGACTTTGGCACGGGCGCCTTGGGAGACATGGGCGCGCACCGCAACGAGTACTTCATGGCCATGAGGCCCGGGAGCCCTCTTAGCGTCGAAGTCATCCGGCAGGACGGAATAAATGAGGAAACCTTCCCCAATTCGTCGGTGATTCGCTACGAGTTTCCCGCGCGGGATGGCATGGTCCCGTTCACGGCCTATTGGTATGACGGCGGCGAGAAACCGGCCATCGAGGACATGCCCGAGGGGTTCCCCGCAGAGCAGCTTGAAGGGGAGACGGGCCAGGCATTTTTGGGCACGGAAGGCTTCATACCCGGAAACATCAAGGAAGGGTTCGAGGAACCGCCCGAAATGCTGCCACGGTCGGTGGGGCATTACCAAGAATTTATTCAGGCCTGCAAGGGCGGTCCGCAAACCTGGTCCAACTTCGACTACGCCGCCCCTGTCACGGAGACCGTGCTGCTGGGGAACGTGGCGTTGCGCGCCGGGGAGAAGATCGAGTGGGACGGCGAGAAGGTGACCAACATCGAGTCGGCTAACGAGTTCCTGCACCGCGAGTACCGCGATGGTTGGAGCCTAACCTATTAGA
>SKRY01000122.1 GCA_007118235.1 Candidatus Hydrogenedentota bacterium
CACCCCTCCAGCGCGTTCCGCACGGCCCCAATATCCGCCACGTCCCCTTGGATGAAGGTGTGCCGGTCCGGGTCCACGTCCTTGACGTTGTCGAGGTTGCCCGCGTAGGTCAGCTTGTCGAAGTTGACGACATGGACATCGGGATAGGTCCGCAAGGTGTACCGCACGAAGGCCGACCCAATAAAGCCGGCGCCGCCGGTGACGAGGATTCGTTTCAGGGACATGGGGTTGTGTTCTCCATCTTCTATGTTACGCCGGGCTCACGTCCGCTGCAAGAGCAAGATCGCGGCGACGGTTTCAGTTTCGAGCAGCAGACACTCTTCAATCTCCGCCTGTTGGTAGCGCAGCAACTGCTCCCGCAATTCTGGATGGCGCAAGGACACCTCCGTGACGCGCCGCGCGATGACTTCGTTGTTGCGGGCGTTGTACGCCATGAGGTCCGTGAAGGGAATGACCACCTCTTTCACGAGCCGATCCCCGTGGGCCGTGAGTTCGCGCAGCGTGGTCTCGCGGTCACGGCAATGCTCGTAACCGGGATAGTCAACCCGCTCTTTTCGGGACAAATATCCGTCGTCAAGCACCATGTAGCCCCCCGGACGGACGGTTTGCCGCAAGGCGCCAACGATCTCAACCGTGTCTCCAAGAGCGTGGCCCACGGCGGCGATGACCACCACGTCGTAGGTTTCGCCCCGGCCAAGGACCTCCTTCATGTCCGCCTGTTCAAACGTGCAGCGGTCTGCTACCCCGGCCTCCGCCGCGCGGGCCCGGGCCTCTTGAAGGAAGGGCTCGAAAAGGTCCACGCCATGGACGCGGAATCCGAGATCGCGGGCGATGGGCACGGAGACCGCGCCTTTGCCGCAGCCCACTTCCAGCACGCGGGTCGAGTCGCCGGGTAGCTCAAGCGGGCTCAACAGCTCGACGATGCGATCGGGCCAACTCCCCAACACCCAGATATCGGCGAGAAGCGTGGGAAGATGGGGCAAGAGTTCGGGCGAAATGCCAAACGAGTCCGCTATGTGTTGCTCATTCATTTGCATATCCCCGCCGCTGCAAGTAGTGCCGCAGGGCTTCCTCCCAAGAGCGGAACCGGTAAGCCGTAATCTCTTCCAGCAAGCCCGCGTTCAGGACCGAATAGCGGGGGCGCGCCGCTTTGGTGGGGTATTCATCGGCGGAGCAGGGGTGGACCTTGACCGCCAGGCCGGCGTTGCGAAAGATGGCCTGAGCGAACTCGAAGCGCGAACAGCTTCCGGCGTTCACCGCGTGACAAATGCCGTAGCGGTCAGTGGCCGCCAACGCCTGAAGCGCCTCCGCCAGATCCCAAGTGTGCGTTGGGTTGCCAATCTCATCGTTCACCACGCGCAATTCCGTGCGGGTTTCAGCGAGGCTCAACATCTTCTCGGCGAAATTATTCCCGCCTGGACCAAACAGCCACGCTGTCCGCACGATGAAATGCCGGGGATTCGCCTCCATCGTGGCCTGTTCCCCCGCAGCCTTGGACTCCGCATAGACGCTCAGGGGGTTGGGCGGATCCCCCGGTTCGTAGGGAACCGTCTTGCGGCCATCAAAGACGAAGTCGGTGCTGATGTAGACCACGGGGGCTTCCACCGCCAGCGCCGCCTCCGCCACGCGCCGGGCGCCGTCCACGTTTACCCGCCACGCGCCATCCGGGTCGTCCTCCGCGCCTTCCACATCGGTGTACGCGGCCGCGTTAATCACGAGATCAGGCTGAACCTCGCGCGCCAACGCCGCCGCCGCATCCGGCTCCGCGATATCGACTTCGGGCAAGTCCACGCCCACGCATTCGCCGTCTTGGCCGAACACTCTGATGATATCCCGGCCCAACTGGCCTTTCGCGCCAAATACAAGCGTTTTCAATGAGACTCCTTGGGGGTTAAATAAGATACAGCAATTCCCATGCTTCTATTCATAGCTCTTCACATAGATCCAAGAACTCCCCGAAGGTTTCAATATGCCCCGGAAATTCTGTTACTCTGTTTATAAGTTCCCTAAAGTAGGGCTCTTCCGCCGCGTGCCCGGGACGGGTCTTTGTATAACTCAAGTTTCGTTCACGAAATACGCGTTTCAAATAATCACAATGAAACTGCCCGTGACTGTTGAATCCGTCGTATAAGGGCATATCCTCGGGATCATTCTCTTGCACATCGTAATGTTGGATATAGTTTCGAAGCTGTGGGCTTTGGGGATTGCGCTTAAATATCTTTCGATTGCCAAGCAGCCAGGTCTCGATACAACGGTTCTGAACAATGACGTTCAGTGTGGCTGACACAAGTCTTTCACCCGAATTGGTCACCGCCTTCTTCACATGCTGAATTCGCTCTCGAACGCTATCGTCATCCGCGTCCAATACAACCACAAGGCGATCGAAGTTTCCAGTCCTTTCAATATCACGAATCGCGTTCGGCAGATGTGTGTAAAGTAAAGAAGGGTATCCCTCGCCGCTGATCAAGTAGTAGTGGTTGTGGCTTACCGCTCTAGGATTCGAGACTTGGATCAAATGCGGCGCCTTAACCGAGAGCCACGCTGGATACAGTTTCCGTTCACACCGTTTCCCTTCCACCAAGAAATACACGTTCATGAAGCCGCAATACCTTCTCGATACTCCTCATTGTTCAGTAATTGTATAAAAGCCTCGTGGCTGGATTGACTAAGACCAAGAGATTTCGCGTCATGGGTGGTTACGACTCCACCCTTGCGCCGGACCACCTTCCAATGTTCCGGACCGACATTGTTGATTACATAGGGATGGTGGCTAGTGATTATGAACTGTAGGCTTCGATGTGGTTGAAGCAGGTCTTCGGTCAGCACATCGATGCAATTTACCCCAAGACTGTTCTCAAACTCGTCTATTAGAATGACCGTGCCTTCTGGCCATAGATACATCTCGGCCAAATGGAATATCGTTCGCAACATGCCGGATGATATCTGGCGTTGATGAATCCACTCCGATACTCCTTTCTCCTTAATTTGAATAACACGAGTAGGCACAATGAACGGCGGAAAACGATCATCAGAGACCGGCTCTACCTTCATGCCAACAACCTGGGGGAATATTTCGATGAACCGATCCCGTATGGTAGCAAATACTTCAGGTTCGCATTCGCTCACGAGCGCCAGTTTCAGCTGCGTGGGCAATTCGCTGTGTTGAATGTCCGCCAACGTTCCATACCGTTCCTTTAACTTGTCAAACGCTGAAAAAGGGATCTGGTTATATGGCTGGGATGGTGAGGACTGGTCGCTATGAAGAACGCTCTGGAATGCCTCATATGCAGGGGCTACGTCGTCCTCCTCGCTTAACAGACTGACAACGCTCACCGAAGGTGATAATCGAGGAATTCGATCGCCTTTGAAAGTAATCTCCCGATCGTTGCGCCGGATAATTTCGTCTCCGTCCAAATGAAGCGACTCGGACAGAAGACGGGGCTTATCAGAACTGGGGGAATCGGCGTCGCCCCCGAGATCTAGCTCGTCTAAGACCGGCCTGTCCAAAGTTTCAAATTCACCTTGCCAAAGATAACAGTGGTTGTCTCGGGTGGTAAACGTCATTTCCCACTTTAGACCGTTCAAGACTCGCCCCAGAGCAATCCGCTTGACATTCAGAAGGGCGCGCAGAATCTGAGTCTTGCCAACCCCGGAAACGCCCACCAAGAGCGTGAGGTCGGAGAAGAAAGTCTCTCCTAGCCGCCACTGAAGAACTTGGTCATGATATTGAAATCGCTCGATTCGCATAAGGTCCGCTTTCGGGGAACATAATCCGGTTGTTCAGCTCGTGCGGTGTTGCCGCGCACTCTCATACCGCCGTATGAGACAGTGTCGGCGAAGAACGGGTGCATTATATCACCTTGACTGGGCGCCGCAAATCAGAAGGGGACGGTACGGCGCCGCTCTGTCAAC
>SKRY01000488.1 GCA_007118235.1 Candidatus Hydrogenedentota bacterium
CGAATGTGAAGGGCAACGCGGGGGAGGCGAATTTCTGGTGGCATTTTGCGGGGGACTTGCGTTAAACTAGAGGCGTCATGCCTAGTATTCAGGAAATCTTGATCTTATGCCTGCTGATGTTCGTCATCGCGGCGCTCAATCGGTCGGGACTGTGGCCCGAGGTCCTGCGCAGCCTTCGCGAGCTGCGCGGGGAGCGGGTGGATGACCCCACGTCCCCGGGGGCCAGTTCGGCGCAATCCGTCGAGATGTGCTACAAGATGCTGGGGCTGTCGCCGTCGGCTTCGTGGGCCGATATCGAGAAAGCCTATCGCCGGAAGGCCAAGATTCATCACCCCGACCACGGGGGCGACGAGGATACCATGCGGGCGCTGAATGACGCCTACGCCGTCTTGAAGCAGATGAAGCGGTCCGCGTCGCGGTGACCCACAACGCTTGACGGTGGGCGCGTCTCCAGTGGCGGTGAGTCAGCCGCGGCCCTTGCTCCAGGACTCGTCCTCGGCCTCGAGTTCCAGTGCGCGTTCGTAACGGTGGACACCCGACCCCACATCGTCGTAGATGACGAAGACCTTGTCTAGGTTGGTAATCTCGAAGACACGGCGAATATCCTTGTTCACGGCGCACAGGCGCAGTGTGCCTTTCGCCCCCTCCAGAGCGTCCTTGATGCGAAGCAATTCAGTGAGCACCGCGCTTGACAGATAGTGAACGTGTTGGAAGTTGATCAGCAGATGGGTTTCGGGATGCGCCTCGACGTAGTCGATGACCTCGCGTCCGAACTCATTCACATTGACGGCGTCCAAGACCTTGGCCGCCCGGATCGTGGCTACGCAGATGACGCCATGTTTCTCAAAGTCCACCAGAGGAGTCTTACTCATCGCAGTTACCTCCGTTCGTAAACGCTTTATGCCGAAACCTCATCGTGAGGACGCGGTCTTCTTGCGAGTAGTGTACCTTATTCATGAAGTGCCTTATTAGCTGCAATCCCCGTCCCCGGAGCTGGGCCGGCTGCGGCTCGGGCACGGCGTCGGGCGAGAATTCACCGGTCCCCTCGTCTTGCACCTCGATACGGCACTCCGCGTCTTCATCGTACAACCTGAGTTGAACCGTCCGGCCTGGGTCTTCTCCGTTGGCGTGCGTGATGGCGTTCACGATCGCCTCTTCCAAACAAAGGCGGGCGTAAAATTCCTCTTCTCCCTCGATCCAGCCATGCTCGGCCAAACGCGCCAAGGCGCCCCGCACGGCTTCGGGCATGGCCTCCAGATCGCTCGGTATGGTAATGCTATAGAAGGGCGTATTCAAGACGTGCGCCCCCTCCCCACGAAATGCCGATGATAACGCCATAGCCTATCATAGCGCCGTGGAATACCCAAACCCTGTGTGCGGGTCATGACGCAAAGATCGCGTTTCCGCCAACGGCTGGCTGTGTCCATGCCCCTTTTCCGGGGGCTAGTCTTAGAACATCGGCCTCTCCCCGCCGTATTCCACATCAATGGGGTTTCCGGCGGTGATGGCGCCTGGCAAGGCGCAACGTTAACCGCTGCGCCTTGCCGGACTTCCAATGAACTCTTGCGCCGCGCGTGTTAGACCTGATCAGGCGAGGGAATCTCGAACTCGCTTCGGCGAGGATCGCGGAGCAATTCGTTGGCCTCATCCGCGCGCTCGCCAACGAACTGTTCGGTTTCCGCATCGAACTCAAGCCATGGTCCGACGACGTATTCCTCTTCATCTTCCGGCAAGCCAACGCCGTCACGCATGACCTCGTGGATCTTCATGAACTCTTCGTAGGCCACGTCGTTGTCGCCAAACCGTCCCGCATTTTCGTTGAAGGGGACTTTCTCGCCCAACCGGTGCGAGATGTTCATGAGGTGGCCCATGGTGCAGCTATAGTGAGCCGTTTCCGCGTCCGCGTTGGACATCGCCGGGTCGTTGGCCTTGCACGCCTGGATGAAGCTTCCGAACCGTCCTCCCGGCGTTACACTAATTTCTTCCACGTCCACGTCATAGGGGCCGCCGTTGTCGCCGGGGATGTAATCGCCGTTAATGAGCCTGCCGCCATCTTCAAAGTAGAACCGATTCTCTACCTCGTGCTGATATCCGTCGTAATTCACGTTGCGGACGTTAAAGAACACCTGCTGACCGTTGGCGAACTCGGCGATGGCGAATTGGGTGTTTGGGGTTTCGCCCTGGTCATCCCACACAAACCGGCCACCGAGCGACATGACGCGCACGGGATGCGTGTTCGCGACCTCTGGATCGAGCGCCCAGTAGGCCACGTCCAATTGGTGCGTGCCCTGGTTGTTCAGGTCTCCGTTGCCAGTTTCCCAAAACCAATGCCAATTGTAATGGACGTAGTTACCGTGATACTGGTCAATCACGGCAGGGCCGCGCCAAAGGTTCCAGTCCAGGTGCGCGGGCGGATCACCGGGTTGGGCGAAGCCGATTCCGCTTCGGGTCTTGCAAGCAAACCCGTGCGAGACCGCGAGCTTGCCGTACCTGCCCGCCTGGATTTCCGCAATCTGATTCGCCCGCCCTTGGGTGCTGCGCTGTTGGGTGCCATGCTGCACCACCACGCCGTACTTGTTGGCGGCCTCAAGGGCGACCCGGCCCTCGTACACATCGTGGCTCATGGGTTTCTCGACGTAGACGTGTTTGCCCGCTTGACACGCCCAGATGGTCATGAGGGAATGCCAGTGATTGGGAGTAGACACATCGATGGCGTCGATGCTGTCATCCTCAAGCACCCGCCGGACGTCCGTCTCGGCCTGAACCGTATACGCTCCGCCCACGCGTTCCTGCAATTGATTGACCCGGTTCTCGAGTACGTTGCGGTCGGGGTCAACCACATACACCACGTCGACGTCGTCCATGTCGGCATAGGCATTCATGTGGCTGTTGCCCTGTCCGTTCACGCCGCACACCGCTATCCGAAGGCGGTCATTCGCACCCACGACGTGATCGCCCTTCGCGCCCGCCAGCACGAGCGCGGCGCCCGCCGCCCCCGCGGCGCCTTTGAGAAATTGACGGCGATTCATTAAGCCTCTGCGCGTATTGGCGCCCATGGTAGCTCCTTTCTGTCCAGGAATGGACTGGTTGTACGTCTCTCTCTGCATCTGTTTACGCGAACAGTGCTTTCGTGAAGCCAGTATGGCTGAAGGAATGAATAAAATCAACGGATACACTTCATTCACTGTATGCATTGTGTTGTTTTGATTCAAAGCCATGTGTTCTGCCTTGGCTGTCCTTCGGCCGGGGGTTGTTTGATCTTGCCGGCCGAGCATACACTATGTTCTGTTGCGTGAAGATGCCCGTTCCGCCGACGTGAGGTTTGCGCCAAATGAAAACCGTATTCCGCTTTCTGCGTCGTCCCCGCGTTGCAGCGGGATTCGCCCTGATCTACGTGGGGGCCGTGCTCGCCATCGACACCCTCGCGGTCCAGGGCGTTACATGGCCCGTGGACTGGGCTGGTTGGTTCAGGTGGCAGACCGAGGGCGGATTCGATCTCTTCAAGTGCGTGGCCTGGCTGGTCATTCCCCTCGGACTCTCGCTGACCCAGTTGGAGCTGGACTTCTTCACGTTCAAGCGCTGGCGCAAGGCGGACAAGCTCCTTCTAGGCGCACTCGCCCTGCTTGGCGTGGGGGCCATGCTGCTCATCCCCATGGTTCCCGCGCTCCGCGAAACCTACCCCGGCCTGGCCCAGGCTTCCCCGCAAGTACGGTGGGACTACAGCGAGTACTTCTTGCTCTGGACCCTATCGTGGCTGCCCGGCTGGGAGTTCCTTCACCGCGGCTTCCTGTTGCGCCGGGTCGACGCCGCCTGGCCCCGGTTCGGCTGGCTTCTGGTTCCCCTGTTCGAGACCGTGTATCACCTGCAAAAGCCATTGCTCGAAGCGGGCGGCATGCTGGCGCTA
>SKRY01000437.1 GCA_007118235.1 Candidatus Hydrogenedentota bacterium
AAGGCCCCGGCGGCAGCGTGGAGATCGATGGCCAGCTATTCCCCGTGGGCGGCGCGTTCCCCATGAATGCTGGGGGCATCGTGTTTCACGAGGCCAACCACGATTTCGCCCCCGGCGGCAGTTACTATCCCGGCGACGTTCAATGGCCCGGGCCGCATTCCCGGTAAAGAGCGGCGGAACCCGGTTTCTCCGCGCAGCCTCGTTCGCCGCGGATGATGGACAAAGCCACATACCCGGCCCCGGCAAGGGCCGCGGAAGTTTTCTCTCCGCTTCCGCGCCCTTTCCGGGGTCAACGCATTCTTGCTTGCCCCGCTTCCACACCCATCACCCTCACAGTGCGTATTTGACAACCCATTGAACATATCTTCAAACTGAAGAATCGTGGCAATACTCATTACCTATGGTTATGGGCGGCGGCGCAGTGCGGGGGCTCCTCAGCCTTGGCGCATGCCGTAGCGAACGAAGGATGCGAGACATGAACACGCTATGTCAAAGCTGCGGCATGCCGATGAAGAAGGACCCCTTAAACGGTGGGACCAATGCGGACGCAAGCAAGAGTGCGGAGTATTGCAGCTACTGCTTCCAAGACGGCGCGTTTTGCTCCCCCGAGATCACCACTGCCCAAGAAATGCAGACGTTTTGCATCGGCAAACTGAAGGAACACGGGATGCCTGGATTCATGGCGTGGCTGTTGACCAGAAACATTCCCAAGTTGAAGCGCTGGGCAGCGAAGTAACTTCATTTGGCAACAGGCTTGAGAGGATTTCTCGCCACAATTCGCGAGCAGATCTTCTAACCACTGGGAAACAATTACACGAAGGAGCCGGGAAGATGGGCGCATTGGACGAATTGTTATTTGGCGGCACAGACGAAACGGGGGACCCGGCGGCGCGCAGTGGTTGGCGGACGGCGGGCCGGGCGGGCGCGTCGCTAGCGGTAGCGGTGATGCTTGAGTTGGGCTGGAGCCCCAGCGCGGCGGCGGAACAGATAGCGGCCGCGGAGGAGGAGAACCGGTCCAAGAATGTCGTCTTCGCGCTGATCGATGACCTGGGGTGGGCCGATCTCGGGGCCTACGGGAACGAGTTCAACGAAACCCCGCACATCGATCGCTTCGCCGAGGAGAGCATGCTGTTCACGGACGCCTACGCCGCGCCCGTGTGTTCGCCCACCCGTGCGGCCCTCATGTCCGGTCAAGACACGGCGCGCCTGAACCTGACGAGTTTCATTCCGGGTCATTGGCGGCCCTTCGAGGTTTTGGACGAGCCCGTGAACCGGCCCCAGCACCTGCCTCATGACCTGGTGGCCCTGCCCGAAGCGCTCAGCGATGCGGGCTACGCCACGGCGCACTACGGGAAGTGGCACCTCGGAAGCGGCGGCCAGCATTTCCCCACCGAGCACGGATTCGATGAAGCCATCGTGACCGGCGGGCGGCATTTCGCGCCCGATTTTCACACGAGTCCCTCCCACGACGTGGAGCCCGGGACGGCGCTGATCGATTTCTTGACCGATCGCACGATTGATTTCATGGAGCGGCACGCTGATCAGCCTTTCTTCGTCCATCTCAGCCATTACGCCGTGCATATCCCCATCGACACCACGGAGGAGCTGTTCCAGAAGTACGACGCCAAGGAGCCTGTGGAGGGCTATCCGTCGAACCCGTATTACGCGGGAATGCTCGAGCAGCTCGACGACAGTTTCGGCCGCTTACTGGACGCCATCGACGAAATGGGGCTGGCGGACGACACGGTGGTCATCTTTTACTCCGACAACGGCGGGCTGGTCCAACGCTTCGACGTGGTGGGCGACGAGGATGCCCAAGTCGTCACCAGCAATGCGCCCTTGCGCGACGAGAAGGGGTCGCTGTACGAAGGCGGCGTCCGCGTGCCCCTCATTGTCCGGTATCCGGGGATGACGGAGCCCGGTTCACAATGCGCCGAGCCGGTCCTAGTCAACGACTTCTACCCCACGCTGGCCGAAATCGCGGGCGTTTCTCCACCGGGTCAAGCAGTGGACGGACTGAGCATGCTGCCGTTGTTCGAGAATCCCGAGGCCTCGCTGGCTCGTGACGCCATCCATATGCATTACCCCCATTACCACCACTCACGCCCCGGCAGTTTCATCCGCCAAGGGGACTGGAAACTCATCGAGTTTTTCGATGACAACTCCCTTGAGCTTTACAACCTCGCCGAGGACATCGGGGAAGAACACAACCTCGCCCGCGAAGAGCCTGAACGGGCCGCCCGCATGTGGCATCGCCTCGCGGATTGGCGCCAGGCCCGGCAAGCCGCCATGCCCGCGCCCAATCCCCGCTTCGACCCCGAACGCCGGCATGAGTGGTGGAACCGGCGACAACACCAGCCCGTGAACAGCGATGGGATGAACCAACATTTCAACCCACGGCTTTATTGACCATTGAACCGAAAGAGCCTGGGCTTGGGCAACCGCCGAAGGATCAACCACACGTGGCAGGCGCCCCGGCGTTACGGCTGCCGCGTTCCGAAACAACTTTCCGAGCCGTGTTCCTTTTTTCTTTTGGAAGGGACGGCGGCGGTTCTCGGATGGTTTACATCGGGGCGGGGAAAGGATTATACTTTCCATAAGAGGTTTACCCAGGAGAAGTAGGCGCAGAGCCGAATCTCGGCATATTCCAAGGAGGTACACATCAACCATGACGAATTTTTCACGCCGTCAATTCTTGAAGGGCTCGCTGGCCGCGGGTGCGGCGCTTGCCCTCCCTAGCGCCATTTCCTCGCCAAAGGTCCTTGGGGCCAACGAGGATGTGCGGTTGGCCATCATCGGATTGGGCGGCCAGGGCAGTGGGCTGGGCCGCCGGTTCCACGGCATGGACGGCGTCCGCATTGTGGCTTTCGCCGAACCCGACCGCAACCGGCTGGAGCAGGCCCACGAAAACGTGCCCGAGGCGGACGCCTACGTGGATTACCGCGACGCCCTCGAGCGGGATGACGTGGATGCGGTTGTCCTGGCCATGTGCGTGCACTGGCACGCCCCAATGGCGGTCTATGCAATGGAAGCGGGTAAGGATGTTTATGTGGAAAAACCGTTCTCTCATAACACATGGGAGTCCTACCAGGTCCTGAACGCCGCCCGGAAACATGACCGCATTTGTCAAGTGGGAACGCAGCAGCGCTCGGATCCGATGCAGGCCGAAATCAAGGAGTTCCTCGACGCGAGCGACTTCGGCGAGCTTCAGTGGGTCAAGATCATGCGTTATGGCACCCGCGGTTCCATAGGCCTGCGGGACGAACCCTTGGACCCGCCGGATCACGTGGACTACGACCTCTGGCTTGGGCCCGCCCAGGACCAACCCATCTATCGCGATGCGTTGCAGTATGACTGGCACTGGGACTTCAACACGGGCTCGGGCGAGACCGGCAACTGGGGTCCGCATGTCATCGATGACGCCTACAACATCGGCCTGCGCGACTACGGCGGGTTTCCGTACCGTGGCGTGGCCGCGGGCGGACGTCTTCTGTGGAATGACGGCGGCGACACGCCGAACACGGTCATCCACTATTTCGACACCGAGGTGTGTCCGGTGACGTTCGAGGTCCGCAACATGCCCGAGACCGGCAACTACCGGGGCGTGGGCACCGGCTATCTCCTTCAATTCGAGAACGGATACTACACCGGCCGGCGCGGCGGCGGCGAAGCCTATGACGCCGATGGCAACGAGATTCAGTCGTTTAGCGGCGACGCGGGCGGCGGCCACCTCGCGAACTTCATAGACGGGGTGCGGGAGCATGATCGCACCATCTTGAACGGTGAAGTGGGAACTATACTGCCCTCGATCACGCTGTGCCACATGGCCAACGTCGCCTACCGTGTCGGAGAACTGCACCAAGG
>SKRY01000237.1 GCA_007118235.1 Candidatus Hydrogenedentota bacterium
CCTCACGAAGACCGTCCAGGATGTTGTTCTTGATCACCAATCCCTCGGGAGAGCTAGGGCTGCCCTGTTGCTGGCCCAGTATTCCGGTGGCCCACGCGACATTGGGATTCGTGTTCACGAACGTGTTGTTGAGGAAATGGATATCCCTGATGTCTTGGCCGCCCACGCTGCCCGATCGCCACATGGCGACGCCCACGGCCGCCCGGCCAAGACCGTCGATGACGTTGTTGCGGAAGACGATGTTCTCGGCATTGCGGTTGATCGCCGTGGTGTTCTGGATATAGTTGCGTTCCAGCACGATGTTCTCGCAACCCTCATACACGTTGATGGAGCTGGAATGCATGCCGAAGTGATCAAGGATGACGTTATCCGCGATGACGCCGTTCTTGCACTCGTAATGCCGGATGCCGCTGCCCGAGTTCTTGTCCAGGTAACAGTCGCGCACCGTGTAGTCGTTGACGCGGCTCAAGAATATCCCCGCCGTCCAGCCCGGACAATGATGAATGTGGCAGTTCTCCACGGTGATATTGTCGCAGTAGTTCAGGCCTATACCCGCATTTCCGCTTAAGAACCGGATTTCGCAATCGGCGATAGTAATATCCTCGGAGCGCGGGTTGTTGCGGGCCACCGTGACTCCCCCGGAGCCCCCGGAGTAGCGTTGGATCAGAAATCCCCGGACTTCAATATGCGATGCGCCATCAACTATCGATATGCCCGTCGCGAATTCCGGGAACCCGATGTTGCCGGGTTGTCCATTTTCCAACTCCGCAGGCAACAGGTAGATGCGCGAACGCCCGTCGCCAAGAGACTCTATCGCCCACTCGCCGGGCTCCTCGATGAGGCGGACAGAGTTGTAAAACGCGTATCGCGTCTGGCTGTAGGTGCTCGGCTCGAAGTGGGGGAGAATCAGCCGATGATTCTCTGGGTCGTAGTCCTTTATCGCCGCGAAGTAGACGTGGTTGTTGCCGCCATGAACCCCAATGAGCATTCCGTCGTAGTGATCGGGGTCTTCGGCGGTCAGGTTCTGCTCGTCGGTAAGCATCGTGGCGAGTTCGTGCTCTAGAACGTTTTCCCCGTCAGCGGTGAAGGCGGCGAGTTGATTGATGCGCGTCCATCCCGCCTCGGGCTCCGGATGAACCAGCTTGAACGTCAGTTTTTCCGCCTGCACCGGCTCTGGAAACTCGAACCGCTGCATCCGCCCCGTCTCGTTCGCCGGAGCAATCGTGATGATTTCTTCGCCGTCCGCCAAGATGGCGATCTCTTGCACCGCCCTTTCCGAATCTTGGTCGAAATACTCCACCAGACCGATCTCGGCGACTTCCATCCGCTCTTCGAGTTCGAACGAAACCGCGCCGCCGTCCATCGGTTCGACCACCGGGGCGTTTTGTTCGCTGGACGTAATGCCGATCAGCGGAAGGTTGGGATTCCCAATCGTTCCCTCTTCGTAATAGAGCGCATGCGGATAGGAATCGGCCAGCTCATGCGGCGACTCATGGAAATCCCCGGGAAGATCGGGATAGAAGGGGTCCGAGGGTTTCGGCGACTGGGAGATGGGCAGCAGCCCCTCCTCGCCGTCCGTCAGGATGATGCGCTGCCATGGCGCCTGCGTGTTACGCGAGGCCTTGCGGTGTAACACGAATCCGCCGTGGTCCAGGTTGCTCGAAATGTCGACATCGACATCCGCGTAAAAGATATCCTCCCAGCGGGGGTTGCCCTGAGCGTCCCCGGCCGACTCGCAACGCCGCCACTCCTCGATCATCCGGCCGCCGTCAAGCACGGCGCGCCCCTCCCCGAAGGCGCCATCCGTATTGGCGTCCAGGGTGATGGGGTTGTCCGGTTCGCCCGAGGCTTCCACCACGATGGAGCCGCGGTAGGCTACACCGCCCTTAAGGACGATCGTATCGCCAGGCTCCAAGTCCACGTCGGCGGGGTTGCCCGTCGCGTTGGGATCGCCCGGCGCATGCTTCCAGGCGGTTTGTGGCGACGTTCCGTCGGCCGTGTTGTCGCCTTCCGCGAAATCCACGTAGTAGGACGTGGAAGCGAACGTTGAGGGGGCACAAAGAGCAAAGACCGCGATACAACCCAGAAGAACTCCGTGATACTTCAGCATTGGTTTCCTCCTCCATTTCATGATAGCTGTATGGAAGCGCGGTGAGTGGCAAGTTTGCCGGGCCGCGCCCGTCTTGGGATTATCCCCCGGCTTGCCGGGGACATTCAAGCGAGTCAGCGCCCGGTAAACACGAAGCCTTCATTGTCTAACCGCGCCCTAGAACATGGCGGCGCCTCGCCTCGGTGGGCCATGTTCCAATGGCTTCGAGGACGGAGTGAGTACTGGCCCATCACGAGGGAGAAAGTGATCGCCGGTGGCGCGTGGGACGCTCTTGTGTCGCGCTGTTGGTGTCGTTGTCTCACCGCGCGCTGCTGGGCGTCAGGATGGGGGTACGGCGGTCATCAGCGGCATCCTCAGTGGTTTCAGCCGTCCCCAAATGCCGGTCTAGAAACGCGATGACGTCCTGGAAAATCTCTTCCCGGGTCTGGCTGGGGTAGCGGGTGAATCCGTGGCGTTGTTCGGGGAGCACGATGAGTTCGGTGGGGACGCCGAATTCCTTCAAGCGTTCGTGAAAGGCCTGCGCTTGTTCGACGGGGACCATGCCGTCCTCGCCGCCATGTATGAGCAGCATGGGGCTAGTATTGGGTCCGGCGTATGTCATAGGAGACGCGGCCTCGGCGGGCGTCATGCCATTCATTTCGCGCCCGGTTTGGAACCCTACAAAGTACTCGATGACCCTGCTTCCAATCCAGCCCACCACGCCGTTGTTGTTCGCGGGGTTGTAATAGGTCAAGTCGTAGGGGGCATAGAAGCACACGGCGGCTTGCACCGCGCTTGAGGGTCCGGGATTCTCATCGCCTTCAAAGGTCCCGCCATCCCCGGTTACCGCGAGCAAGGCGGCCAAGTGTCCTCCGGCGGACTTGCCCAGTGCGCCGATGCGTCCGGGATCGATGGCGTACTGCTCGGCGTTGAGCCGTAACCAGCGGACCGCCGCCTTGGCGTCGTGCAAGGGATTGGGGAAGACGCCGCCGGGCATCGTGCGGTAGTCGATGGTGGCCGCCACATAGCCGTGCTCCGCGAACTGTTCGCAAAACCAATTGAGCTGCTGCCGCCATCCAACCGTCCATGCTCCGCCATGTATAAGCACGACGGCGGGCCTGCGCTCCCTGTCTGCCCCCGCTGTCTCGTCAGGCAGGTAAAGCGTCATCCGCTGGGGGCTTCCATTCGGCTCGGCGTACACGACCCGCTCCCGCTGATAGGAGTTGGCGGGCTCCGCTATCGCCGGCATGGCAATGAGTAGGAGCGCGCATGCCAGAAGCCCACGTGTCCGGTGTTTCATCTATTCACGTTCACCTTTCCGGAATTGGTTCATGGGGCGCCGCGAACCATAGTCACGCTCCACCCCGTAAAGAATTTATATAGAACTAAGAAAGTATACTACAGCAATTGTAGCCCAGCAGCCCCCCGCTTAACAACTGTTTCGCGCTGGGTTAACAGTTCGCGTTGGCGGTGCGTTATGCTGTATTGGCGTCGCTGTTCTTGTCCCGAACCCCTTCGGATTATCCAAGCAAACTGAATATGTATTGCCATAACCTATGTGAATACTGCCGCAAGAACTGGCGCTTCGTTTTGGGAATCGCTGGCGCGGTGGCGTTACTGATCGCAATAACCCTCCTTATCATCATTGGGCGTGTCGATTGGCGTGAACCGGAACCAGAACCAGAAGAACCCACGCTGCGAGAAGGGCGCTGGGATGCGCTTCGCCGGATTCCCGAGCGCACGGTTTGGATGGCGCGCTTGGCGGAA
>SKRY01000393.1 GCA_007118235.1 Candidatus Hydrogenedentota bacterium
CTCCTTTGAGCTTCCCGTTGTGGCGCGCCGGATGGCGGAATCGGAAAAGTACGACGCAGTCATCACGTTGGGCGCCGTCATTCGCGGCGGCACGCCCCATTTCGAGTACGTGGCCGGGGAAGCGGCCAAGGGCATCAGCCAGGTCGCGCTTCAAACCGGCGTGCCGGTCATCTTCGGCGTGCTGACGACCCACACCATCGAGGAAGCCATCGAACGGGCGGGCACCAAAGCGGGCAACAAAGGCTTTGACGCCGGTGTGTCGGCCATCGAGATGGTCAATCTGATGGGACAACTGTGAAGGGGAGCAGTCCACAGATTCGCAGGCGCGCCCGCGAACGCGCGGCCCAGTTCCTCTATGGCTTGGATTTCACCCATTATCACTGGCGGGATCGGCTTGACGATTTCTGGCGGGACAATCCCAGCCGTGAACCAGTAAAGAAGTATGCCGCGTATCTCATCGAGGGAGTCACCGAAAACCGCGAGGAACTTGACGCCGCCATTGGCGGCGCCCTGGACCGCTGGGACCCGAAACGCGTGGGCCACATCGAGCAGAACATCTTGCGCATAGGCCTTTACGAGATGCGGTACGCCGGTGATGTGCCCGAGACCGTGGCCATTACCGAGGCCATCGAGGTGGCCCGGCGCTTTGGCGCCGAGGAAGCGCCCCGCTTTGTCAACGCCATCCTCGACCGGCTGAAAGGAGAGCGCGATCACGGATAAGCGATTCGCCGACCTCCATCTTCACACCACGCACTCCGACGGCGCGGATAGTCCGGAACGCGTCGTCGAGCGCGCGGCGGAAGCGGGCTTCGCCGCCATCGCCGTCACCGACCACGACACCGTGTCGGCTATCGCGCCAGCCACGGAAGCAGCCCGGGACCTCGGACTGGAAGTCCTCCCCGGGACCGAGATCAGCGCGCGGCATGGCGCTCACGAAATCCACGTGTTGGGGTTGGGTATTGACCCGCAAGACGACAGTTTGATGGACGCCCTGCGCCAGCTCGTGACCGGACGGCGAGAGCGAGCGGAACGCATCGTGGAGCGGCTTAACAACGTCGGCGTTCCCCTCACGATGGAAGCCGTCACCGCCCGCGCTGGCGGCGGAGCGCTCGGACGGATTCACATCGCCCAGGAAATCCATTCCATGGGCTTTTCGCCAACCGTGCAAGGCGCCTTCGACAAGTACATCGGCAAAGGGAAAAAGGCCTTCGTGACCAAACCCGCCCTGACCTGCGAGGAAGCCATTGACCTCATCCATTCCGCCGGAGGCCTCGCCTTTCTCGCCCACCCCTGTTTGGGACAAACCCCAAAACTCCTCCCCCACCTTCTGCAACTCCCCTTCGACGGCATCGAGGTGTACCACAGCCGTCACTCGCCCGGCCACATGGAGGAATACCGGCGACACGCCGAGGCGGGGAACCTTCTTATCACCGGCGGCTCGGATTGCCACGGGGCCGCGAAGAATCAGCCCCCCCTGATGGGAAGGGTCCGTCTCCCCTACGCCTACGTAGCGCGCATCAAGGAAGCATTGAACCGGCGGCCGTAACACCCAACGCGCCTCTCCTCCATTCCACCCGTCCGCCATGGACATTCCTCACCCAGCTCCGAGACAACCAGCCCCTATTAGTTTGCGGGCTTTCTTGATACGCGAATGAAACAATAGTGCGATATGAACGGGCTCCAAGACAGCGTCAGATAAGTTGACACCGTTCAGATTGGTACAGTATTATCCGGGTTTCGTGGCGGGAAGGGAGCCCGCTTCGCGCCAGGGATCCACAACGTAAAGCATGGCGTGGCTTAAACTGAATCAGACAAGTCTAGGGGAAACACACACAATGGCTCAGAACGTTCAGAAACTCTGCACGGAAGCGTTGGACGCAGGCGGGGGCATTCTCCGCTTGGCCCCAACATGGGTGCCCCGGTCGTTCCTACACCCCGGCCGGCGCATCAAACTTCACCCCGACGATCTCTACGCCTTCGGCGGGCACCGGGGCGGGATTGACGAGCGGTGGTTCGCATCCACCACCGAGGCGGCCAACGAAGGGCGGGAAGAAGACGAAGGCCTGAGTTACATAGTGTACAACGGCCAAAAGTTCTTGCTCCGGGACGCGGTCGGCGAACTTGGCGCGGCCCTCGTGGGGACAGATATCTGGGACAAATATAAGGGCTGGCCGGTTTACAGTAAGTTCTTCGACAACATGGGGCCTATCCCCCACCATCTGCACCAAGACGATGAACAGGCCAAGGCCGTCGGGGAAAAGGGCAAACCAGAGTCCTACTATTTCCCGCCGCAGTTGAACTACGTCGGCAACAATTTCCCGTATACCTTCTTTGGACTAGAACCGGGCACGACCAAAGAAGATGTGCGGCGGTGTCTTGAGAACTGGAACAAGGGCGACAACGGCATGCTGGATCTGTCCAAGGCGTATCGTCTCACCCCGGGCACGGGCTGGCTCGTGGATCCTTGCATTCTTCACGCGCCGGGTTCGCTGGTGACCTTTGAGCCCCAGTGGGGTTCGGACGTGTTCGCCATGTTCCAGTCGCTTGTGGAAGGCCGCTACGTGCCGTGGGACCTTCTGGTCAAGGACGTGCCGCCCGACAAACATCAAGACCTCGATTACATCACGGACCTCGTTCATTGGGAGAAGAACGTGGATCCGCATTTCAAGGACAACCACTTCCTCCCCCCCATTCCAGTCGCGGACACCTCCAGCGAAGGCTACATGGATCGCTGGGTGGTATACGGCCGGGTCGATAGCGAGCAACGTTTCACCGCGAAAGAACTCACGGTGGAGCCCGGAGCGAAATGCACCATCAAGGACGGCGGGGCATACGGCCTCATCACGATGCAGGGCCGTGGCCGCATTGGGAAGTTGACGCTCGAAACCCCGGCGTTGATTCGCTTTGGCCAACTGACCGAGGATGAGGTGTTCGTCACTGCGGACGCTGCTCAGGAAGGCGTTACATTCGAAAACCATTCTGATCGCGATCCACTGGTTGTTTTGCGGTACTTCGGACCAGAAGTACATCCCGATGCGCCAGAGGTTGGCGCCCACAAGAAGTAAGTTTTTCCTTTAAGGGGGGGCGGCTGGGTCGACCAGGTCCGGTTCACGGGGGACCGGCATTTGGGAGAACCCGCCGAAGCCGCTCGTTGCAGATAACGGGCAACCCACGCCAATGCGGGGGGAGCGCATAGAAGCCCGATTTAGAACGCAGCGCAAAAGCAATGCGGAAAAGGAGTTCAGACAATGAGTAACAACTACCCAAAACTACACAATGCGGCATGGCCCGGTCTAGTGGGTAAAGGGACCGAAGACCAGCCGCCCATCGACCTGGACCAGATGATCCAATTCACGGTGAATGCCGAAGTCAACGGCGTGAAATTCGATGGATTGGATCTGTTCCTGGCCGATCCGCACGTCAGCATTGACATTGATGACGATGGAATTAAGCGGCTTGCCGACAAACTGGGCTCCAATGGCCTGAACGCTGGTTCCGGGGTGGCGCCGGTATGGGGTCCCGTTGGCGGTGGGCCCGCCATGGGCAGCGCCGACGAACGCAAGGCGTTTGTTACGCAAGTGCGCAAGGCCTGCCGCATCACCAGCCGGCTACGCGACTTGGGCGTCCGGCCGTACGGGGTGATTCGGATCGACTCGGCCTCCGGAGTCGAAGACTGGGCCAAGGATCCCGAAACCAATACGCGGACCATCGCCGAGACGTTCCGGGAAGCCTGTGACGTGGCCGCGGATCACGGCGAGCGGCTGGCCGCCGAGGGCGAGGTCTGCTGGGGCGGCATCCATTCGTGGAAGGAGACGCTCAAGCTGCTGGAGATGGTTGACC
>SKRY01000458.1 GCA_007118235.1 Candidatus Hydrogenedentota bacterium
ACGACGTGCGGGTCCGCTGGTAAATGTCAAAGCGCCCCCCGTTGCCTCGGATTGGACGGGAGGGCATGAATATGACATAGCCTGGGCATAAACGATACAATAGGGCAAATGATTTCCCGGAAGCGTCTTTGGTCTGGCGGCCAAAGGCGCTTCCACTTTACCATCACCCAATCACATGACCTAATGCGCTAGAAGGGGTAAGAAACCTATGCGAGCTTTAACCGCCGCGGAAATGCGCGAAGCGGACCGGCGTTGTATCGAAGAAGTCGGTATTCCGGGCGCCGTCCTTATGAATAACGCCGGCATGGCGCTTTTTGAAGAGATTGAAGGGAGTCCCATCGGCATTGTGTGCGGAAAAGGGAACAACGGGGGCGATGGGTTCGTGCTGGCCCGGCTGGCCCATGTCGCGGGATTTCAGCCCCACGTGATCCTGCTCGGCGAGCCGGACGAACTCAAGGGCGACGCCGCCACCTTCTGCCGCGCGTATCAGAACCTGGGCGGCTCCCTGACCTGCGCCACGGACGAGACGGCGGTCACCGAAGCCGTCGCGGGCTTGTCGGAATGCGCCCACGCCGTTGACGCGATGCTGGGCACGGGCACGGAGGGCGAAGTGCGCGGCCTCTACCGCACGGCCATCGAAGCGTGGCCGGGCGTCCCGACCCTCGCGGTGGATATCCCCACGGGCGTGCACACCGACACGGGCGAGATACTGGGCGCGGCCATCCGGGCGGATGTCACCGTTACGTTTCAATTCCCCAAGAAAGGGTTTGAAAACCCGGCCGCGCAGAACTGTATGGGCCGGTTGGTCGTGGCGGATATCGGCATTCCACCGGTATGCGCCGATGACGAAGCATGGGCGGCGTTACAGGCTCGCGTGACCAGCGCGCCATGACCGCCGGGGAACCGGAACCCATCCGGGCGTTTCTCGCCATGGATCTCCCGCTCGAATACCGCGACGCCTTGTTCGCCGTGGCGAGCCGGTTGAAACGCGCGGGGGCGCGGGTGTCGTGGGTTACGCCAGACCGCATGCACCTGACGCTGCGATTCTTGGGCGAGGTCGCGCCGGACGCGCTGGAGCGCTTGGGGGACGATCTGGCGCTTGTGTATGAGCGGCAAGAACCCTTCCCGCTCACGCTCGCGCACATCGGGGCCTTCCCCAACGTGCGTGCGCCCCGCGTGGTATGGGCGGGCCTCTCCCCCTTGGAGGGACCGCTCACCGCATGCCAGCAAGCCGCCGAAACGGCCGCGCGCTCCATCGGGCTGAAGGCGGAGAAGAAGCCGTTCAAGCCCCACGTCACGCTCGGACGCGTCCGCGACCCCAAGACCGCCGGCAAACTCACGGCGCCCCTGATGGACGAGCAGGATTTTCATGGGGGTGAATTCGAGGCGGGCCATGTGTCATTATACGCGAGTGAATTAACATCATCCGGACCCCGGTATACCCAACTGCGAGTGTTCCCTTTCTCATGGAATTCCTAATCCGCGCGATACAGGCCGGTTTGACCCTGTACATGTTGCTGGTGCTGTTCCGGTGGATGGCCCCCTGGATTCAGATGGATATCCACGGCCACCGGTGGCTGAGCTGGATTCCGGCCGTAACCGATCCCTTGCTGGGCCGGCTGCGCAGCATACTGCCGCCCTTGGGGCCCGTGGACATCACCCCGCTCGTCGCCTTGCTTTTGTTATGGCTCGTGCGCACCGCCCTCGTGGGGCTGTTGGCGGAAGCCGTGTGATTGCGGGTTTCTGGGCAGGAAGCCGGTGCATATGACGCGCCGTTGGCTTACATAGAAACCGATCCCGCAACCCCGCCCCAACACGGCGCCATGGATGACTGCATGAACGAAACTGACTACACCGAGGCCCGGCGCAAGATGGTGGACTCCCAACTCCGCGCGCGGGGCATTCATGACCCCGGCGTGTTGCGCGTCATGGAGGATGTCCCCCGCCATCTGTTTGTCCCGCCGGACCTCGTGAACCAGGCCTACGACGACCGGCCCCTCGACATCGGCGCGGGACAAACCATATCGCAACCCTACATGGTGGCGCTCATGACCGAGTTGCTCGCCGTCGAGCCGCATCACCGCGTGCTCGAAGTGGGGACGGGCTCCGGCTATCAGGCCGCCGTGCTGGCCTGCCTCGCCCGCGAGGTCATCACCATTGAACGGTTCGAGAGGCTCGCCCGGGAAGCCGCCGGGCGGCTCCGTGACGCGGGCTGCGACAACGTGCGCGTTTTGGTGGGCGATGGCAGCGCGGGCGCGCCGGACCATGCCCCTTTCGATCGCATCATCGTAACCGCGGCGAGTCCCTCCATTCCGCCTTCCCTCAAAAAGCAGCTCGCCCCAGCAGGACGCTTGGTGTGTCCCGTGGGGTCCCGGCAGGCCCAACGGCTGATAGTGATGGACCGCGGCGACGGCGTTTTCGAGGAGAGTGAGGGGGTGGGCTGTGTCTTTGTGCCCCTGTTGGGCAAGGAAGGTTGGAGCAAGGACGATTGACGGATATGCAAGGGACCAGAGACAATGGCGCCGTCCTCGCCTTGCACGGGGTGGGTGTTCGGAAGGAAGGCCAGTGGCTGCTGCGGGACATCACATGGACCGTGCGCCGCGGCGAACACTGGGCGCTTCTCGGCGCCAACGGCTCGGGAAAGACCACGCTGCTCAAGATCGTGACCGGGTACGAATGGCCCACGGAGGGGACTGTCTCCGTGCGGGGCCGAAAGCTTGGTGAATGCCATATCCCCGAGTTGCGCAAGACCATCGGCTGGGTCAGCTCGGCCCTGGAACGCCGCATTCCCCCGCGCGATTCCGCCATGAGCGTGGCGCTGTCCGGGCTGGACGCCAGCTTCGGCGTGTACCGGAACTTCGGGACCGCCGAGGAGGACCGTGCGAGGCAAAGCCTTGACCAGCTCGGGCTGACCCCGCAAGCGAATCAATCCTTTGAAACCCTGTCGCAAGGCGAGCGGCAGCGCGTCCTCATCGCGCGGGCCTTGACGCCGGGCCCCGCGCTCCTTGTGCTTGACGAACCCTGCGCCGGCCTTGACCCCGCCGCGCGGGAGGCGTTCCTTGCGCGGCTCGCCGCCCTGCGGACCGCCCGGCCGGACCTCACGCTTGTGCTCGTCACCCATCATATCGAAGAAATCCACGCCTCCGTGGACAAGGCCCTCGTGCTCAAGGATGGCGAACGCCTCGCGTGCGGCGCGCCCCCGGATGTCCTACAGGACGGTGTGCTCACGGACGCCTTCAACCATCCGTGCGCCATAAAACGCGAAAATGGCCGCTACACGCTTTACCTGAAATCCCTCGATTAGCGGCGGCCTTGCCAGACGCTGGAACCTGGCCTATTCCATCTGCATGGGACCGGTGTACGCGCACACACCCATGCGAGGCGAGTTAACCACGGGCAGAAGCATGCCCTCGTGGTCTTCATCCTCCTGCTCATGAGCCTTGGCATGTTCAGCGCACAGGAGAGGGCCGGGGTCTTCATCGTAGAAGCACTCGGTGCAGAACTCGGTAGCCGGTTCTCCGCAAACGCCGCAACCCCAGTTCGGGGCCTCATTCCGGGCCAGGAACCGCAGCTTTTGTCTGGACGGCGCCGCCTTGTACCTTCCCAACGGCGTGATGATAAGCTCGGTGCTCGAACCGAAGTCATAGATGTATTCAAAGGGGCGGTCATCCGCTTTCAGCACCGATTGGATGGTGGAGCCCATCTTTAGCTCTTCGCTCATCTCACCCCGGAAGAACTCGCTGAGATGACCGCAACACGCCAGCCACACATCCTGAAGCGCCTGGTCGATCTCTTGCAGCTTTACATTGGGCTTGACCCCGAGATACAACCA
>SKRY01000151.1 GCA_007118235.1 Candidatus Hydrogenedentota bacterium
CAGCGAGATTGTCTTTGGCGCGGAGCGGTTGAGTTTCCTTTCCACGCCAGGGGCCAAGGAGGTGGGGGTGGAGCTGAATTCGCTCTCCAAACCCTATAACATGACGGGGTGGCGCATCGGCATGGCCAGCGGCAACGCCGATATTGTTGGGGCCATTGCCCAGGTGAAATCCAATACGGATTCCGGTATATTCAATGCCGTTCAATACGCGGGCATCGAAGCCTTGGACAATGGAGACGAGGCGATTGACCGCATGATGGAGGTGTACGGAGCGCGGCGGGAACGGGTCCTGAAGACCCTTCACGAGTTGGGTTGGACGGCCGAGCCTCCCAAGGGGACCTTCTATCTTTGGATTCCCGTGCCCGAGGGCCACACTTCGGCCAGCTTCTGTGATTACATGCTGGAAACCTGCGCGGTGGTCGTGGCCCCAGGGGCGGCGTATGGGGAGTATGGGGAAGGGTATGTGCGCCTGTCCCTCACCGTGCCCGATGACCGCCTCGACGAGGCGCTTGCGCGGATGCGCGAGAAACTGCCCCGCATGTCCGTGGGATCGTGATCGCGGGCGGCCGGCTATCTCTAATGCTCCTCCTTCTTGCCCATTTGACTACAATCGCTCCCCCGTGGACGGCATGCGGCAGTATCCCCTTCGAGGGAACGCGCCACGCACCCACGGGGGCGTGTGGCAGCGTCCCGAGGTAAACAATGAGCGCCTTTGGCATCGATGTGAACCCTGAAGCCGTGTGTATTTTCGACGAGCCCATGTCGAAACACGACGTGTTGGACGCCTTGGTGGCGGCATTGAGCAAGACCGGCATCATAACCGACATCGACGAGTTCCGAAAAGCCGTACACGAACGGGAAGCCGTCATGAGCACGGGCATCGGCTCCGGCGTGGCCATCCCGCATGTCCGCAGCGCCTCCGTCAAGGAACCCAGGGTGGGGCTGGGACTGTCCCCCGCCGGCGTGGATTACGACACGCTGGACAATCAACCCGTCCACATCATCGTGCTCTTCGCCATGCCGTCGGGGTCACAGAAGGACTACCTCGGCCTGCTCGCCCAAGTCATGCTGGCCATCAAGACGGAAGGATTCAAGGAAGGGCTCCTGGCCTGCACGACGCCGCGGGAAGCCGCGAAACTCGTCAACAACACCGACATCTAACAAGATGGGAAGAATGATGCCAGGGAGACGTCCCGCGGCGGCCCGTCAAAAAGGGAACGCATCCGGCGCCAAGGTTCCCCGTTCTTTCGCGCCCATCTCAGCGGGGCGCCCCCTCCTCGCAACACTCATCACACTTTCCATACAAAACCACGTCGTGATACATTAACCGAAACCCATCGGGCACCATCCGGGCCAAGCCGCCGGGGCATCCATCGATCTCGAATACCCTATTGCACTCCAGGCACTGGAAGTGATGATGGTGTTGCTTACCCGCGAGTTCGTACCGGGGGGCTTCTCCCGGGAGCTGCACGGGCGCCAAGCGTCCCTCCTCCGTCATCGATTTGACGGCCCGATAAACCGTGGCGATCCCGAGATTGGGGACGTCCTTCCGCGCGTGCTCCAGTACTTCCTGCGGGCTCAAGGGACGATCCGCTTCTTCCAAAACACGGGAAATCGCCCGGCGTTGGTTCGTGTTGCGTTGCATGTCACCCCTTTCCTGCCTCTGCTCGTGTTTGCCGGTATAAGGTAGCAGCTTTGAACGGCAACCTCAAGTTTGCGGGCCAACCACAAAATGTGGTATGTTGGAGACAGGAAAGAGAGGGTCACGGCACAAGGTATTAAAGGAGGAAGCCCCTTGTGCCGACACACAGGATAGGAATCGAGAACGGCGTCCGCGTCTCCCGCGGGCCAGGGCAAAAGGAGTACACGCATGGGTGGCATAGAGGGAATTGGCGGCTCCCATCACGGGCTGCCGCCGGATCGATCCTCCAACAGTCGGCCTCGCAATTCGTCCACGGAAGGCCCGAAGGCCCCCCAAGATGGCGTGGACCTGAGCCCTCAGGCGCGAGCCGCCACCGACACCAGTCACATCTTGGAAATTGCGAGGAATCAGCCCGACATCCGGGCCGATCGTGTGGCCGTGGCGCGGGAGAATATCGAGGCGGGCCTGTACCAGCGGCGCGACGTGGTGGCCGTGGTGGCGGAACGAGTCGGCAAGACCTTATCCTAGTTTCCGCACTGGCTCTCATGGAACACTCACTCGAACGGGGCGCTCGCTGGATAGCGCCCCTTTTGTTGTGTATGCTCCTGACCGCCTGCGCCTCCATCCCCTCCCCCAGCATGCCCTTCCGGGGAAACACCGAACGCGGGTTGGCGTCGTGGTATGGAAGTCAGTATCATGGACGTCAGACGGCTTCCGGAGAGGTCTTTGACATGCAGGCCATGACCGCGGCCCACCGCTCGCTGCCCTTTGGGACGCGGGTGCGTGTACACAACCTGAACAATGGTGAATCCGTCGAGGTAACCATTAACGATCGCGGCCCCTTCGTGCGCGGCCGGATCATCGACCTTTCCCGGGGCGCCGCCCAAGAACTGGGGATGGTGCGGGATGGCGTCGTGCCCGTGGAAGTCCGCGTGTTGCAAAAGGGCGATGGCGAAGTGCGGACAGCCCGCCGCGGTTTGGGCGATTATCTGCTGCCGTGGCGCTGGTTCTAGCAGGCTGCCCGGTTCCTGAGATGGAAGGATTCGCCACCCGAGGAGGTGCGTGATGACGAACAAGACGCCCGCCGTGGTGTTGCTTAGCGGTGGAATCGATTCGACGGTTTTGCTCCACAATTTGGTCAAGAACCTCGGGATTGGGCCAATACACGCGCTGAGCTTTCACTACGGCCAGCGCCACGCCCGGGAACTGGAATGCGCGAAATGGCAGGCGAACGCCGTGAAGGCCAGTTCCCACAAGGTCATTGAGCTAGATTTCCTCGGAGATCTGCTGAAGGGCCATTCCGCCCTTGTTTCAGGCGGCAAGAAGGTGCCCTCCCTATCCGAATTGAGCGAGGAAGACAAGGCTCAGCCCCCCACCTATGTCCCCAACCGCAACATGATCCTGCTGTCGTTGGCGGCCGCCTATGCGGAAGGATTGCGCATGACGGATGTCTACTACGGCGCCCAAGCCATTGACAGCTACGGTTACTGGGATTGCACCCCCGCGTTTCTCGAACGCCTAAACCACGTCTTCGGCCTGAACCGGAACGAAGCTGTTCAGATTCACGCCCCCTTCATTCGCATGCCAAAAACGGAAACGGTTCGCTTGGGCCATGAACTGAGCGTGGATTTCTCCCACACATGGACCTGTTACCGGGGCGGTCAGAAAGCCTGCGGGGAATGTCCGGCCTGCGTCGAGCGCTTGACAGCCTTCCACGAGGCCGGCGTCGAGGATCCCCTCCCCTACCACCAGCAAGCCAAAGGTTAGGAATACCGATGCAATCCGTGGGTGAAGTTCGTGCGATATCGCTGCTTGTCATGGCGGCGCTGCTTGCGGGAGCGGATTCGGCCGGGGCCGCCGATGGCCCGCGCGTGGAAATCAAAACGGACGAGCCCGCGGCGATTGTCCGGCCCGGACAAATCGACGCCGCCGAGTTGGCGCTCCGTAACCCAAGCGGTGAATCGCTAGACGGCGTTTGGCGCATGGGCGTGCGCCGCCGGAGCGATGCGAGTGTGAACTTCACGCGGGAAGAGGCCATCGAGCTAGCCGGGAACGAGACCGTGCGCAAGCCGCTGCCCGAAGGGTTCGTTACGGACCTTGGCATGTATTACCTCGACTGGGAAATCGAGGCCAATGGGAAGGAATGGGCCGGCGCAACCTCGTTTGCGCACATGGAGCCCG
>SKRY01000034.1 GCA_007118235.1 Candidatus Hydrogenedentota bacterium
AGCGGGGCATGGCGTAGTGCCCATCGGCGAGGAGAATCGTCCCGCCCGGCTCGACAGCCTCCACCGCCTCGAAAAACTCCTCGACCGTCTCCACTTCGATGACCTGGCCCTCTGGCGGCGGCAAGGGCGGGGCCTCGGGCAACCATTCAGGCGTGGGCGGAGCCGCCATGGCGGACATCGGGATCCATAACGCAGCCAACAGTGCAGGGAGCAGCGTAACGCGATTGGTATTCTTCATGGTTTGTGACGCCTCACGGGAAAACTCTGGATTACTAATCATGGTGGATTCCATGATAACGAATCATTTCCACAAGATAAACACATACGATCGCCGGATATGTTTCGGGCGCCCGCGCAAACGGGAAGCCACGCCCAAGGACATAACCATGGCTGGAGGAGTCCTGTCTACGCGGCAATGACGAAGAGGGTTGACTAGGTGCTACTCTCCAGCCAGCGCCGCCGCTTCTTCCGCGGACAACGCGCGATCGAATACGGCGATCTCCCCAAGGCGGCCTTCCCAGTTGAAGGCGTTGTCGGACCGCCCTCCGAAGAACCAGTCGTCCATGCCCGGCGGATTGTCCACCGTGGTTTCAACCTCAATCTCCGGTTCGGGGTTCCCGTTGAGATGGACGCGCATATGTTCGCCATCGCGGACCAGCGCGAGGTGGTTCCAAGTCCAGCGTTCGATGGATGTGGCGCCGGCGGTCACGTCTTCGCCTCGTTGAAGAAGCAGCCGCCCCGCGTGATTCCCGGCGCCGCCAATGCCCACGTGGACGCCATGGGGGCCCGCGCCATGATAGCGGTCATGCGACAGCATCCATCCCGTCACTTCGCGGCCGTCCACGGGCATCCCGTTCCAGAACCACAGCGACACGGTGTGCTCCGCCCCCAGATTCGGCAGGCGGGCGTGCAACCGGCCTCCCGCGAAGTGAGCCGCGCGGTTGATTTCGCCGTTCTCGCGAAACGCCTCGGAACGGGGACCTTCAAGGAAGAACACCACGCCGGGCTCGTACATCGCCGGGCGGTTGTGGCCGGAGGAATCCTTGGCGAAGGGGCCGGCGAAGTCACCCAGGCGCCAGTAGACGGCCGGATCCAAATCAAGGACGGCTTCCGCCGCGGGACCCCGGCTCGGTTCATGCGCGCGGCGCGGTTGTCCGGCGGTCTCTTCGAGCAGTTGCAGCACGGCCTCGGTGATTTGCGGCTCGGCATCCGGTTTCAGCCCGGCGGATCGCGCGGGCCACGTGTTGTATCCGCCGAGTACATGTTGTTCGGGAGGCGCGATGTACCCGTCGCCGCCGTTGGCCAGGTCAAGCGTCATCGTGTTGGTTAGGGGACTTTGCAGCTTGATCTTGAGTCCCGTCAGCGCGTAGGTCTCCGTGGGCGTGGCGGCGATCGCCATGTCGCCAATCCGCAGGGCTTGCAGCACGATTTCGGTGGTCTGCCATTCGTCGAGAAACACTTGCTCTCGGGCATAGACCTCTTCCCTGTTTTCCGGAAGCCGGTCTCCCATTTCGTCGACGATGCGTCGCGCCCATTCCAACAATTGCGCGTTGGGCGTTTGGTAGTCCAAGGGCAGGCGCGTCTCGGCCATGGCGATATCGGCGTCCGCGTCATGGGCGATGTCCGCGTAAGCCGCCTCGGCGATGTCCAGAAGGCTCTCGGTGTACCCATCAATGGTGTCCAGCGCTTCCGGGGCGGGGTCGCGGTAGTCCCGCCGCCAGATGTCGCCGCTGCAGCCGTGGGCCATCATGGCAACGAACGGCGGACGCTCGCCGCCGTCCGGCGCGACCCGTTCTTGCAGTCCCTCCGCGAACAAGCCGAAGTAGTCGGGATGGATGGCGCTCACGCCGCTGAAGTAGTGCATCGAAAAGCTCGCCAGCACCGCGATGGGGCGGCCCGTCTCCGATTGAAAGGAAATCAGCGAAAGTTCCGGGTCGATTGGACCCGACTCCCCGGTGACGTCGTCCAGGTTGCCCGCGGCGTGCATGTTGGCGCGCACCGTCGGGTTGCCGAAGGGATCTTCCACGACGCGATCGGGCCGCCGGACCCAGCGGCGAATCGCGGTGTGGTCTTCGGCGTCCGCGGAGGCCCACCCCACACGGGCGGGCTCCAGATTGGCTTCCGCCGCGACGATGGCCTCGGCCAGTTTCTCCTTCAGAAAGGGGACGTAATTGGGATCGGCATCGGTCCCCAAGCAGCCCATGGCGGCGGGGGCCGTGTGCGTATGGGTCGCGGCGATCAGCATGTTTTCGGGCGGGATGCCCGTCCGCTCGGCCGCCGTGGCCTTGGCCTCGTCCAAAAGGTCACGCGGCATCATGCAGCTATCCGCCACCACGATGGCCACCCGTCGCGCGCCGTCGTCCGCCACGATCGCCCGCGCCTTGATCGGCATCACAACGTCGTCGGCCGTGCGGCTCAACATGCCCCCGTTGATGAACACGGGAAACTCCTCGGGCGTTATATCCACCACGGCGGCCCCGGCATTCAATGGCGCCGCGAACCCCGGCGCACACGCCAACGCCAACAGACACATGCACAGCAACTTTCCAAACATGATGGCCATTCCCTTTCTCCGAGACAGACTTGTATGGTGACGAAAGATGCATTATACGCCATTGGGCCCGGCGCATCCCAATAATAATGCTTCGGCAAGAGTCCCCTCCCGGTCGCGGGGAAATCTGGAATGTGTATGCTTCACTGCATATACTGGGACCCTCGCAAGGATTCCGTCGTCCAGAAGACGGAAGCCAGTGTCGCAACAGCGGCTGAGTCACAACCAACCAAGGAGCCACCAACAATGTACCCTCACGCACTCACACTGATGATGTCCGCCGCCGCGGTCCTGTTTGCCTTTGGAGCGTGCGCGTCGGTTCCGCCGGAACCGGCTGGCAATGGCGTTTGGAATGTGATGGACTTCGGGGCGGACCCCAGCGGCGAAACGGACAACAGCGAAGCCTTCCAAGCAGCGCTGGACGCCGCGCGGGAAGCGGGCGGCGGCGTGGTATGGGCGTCAACGGGCGAGTACGTATTCACGGAGCCTATCACCGTGCCCCGGGACGTAACCTTGCGCGGGGTCTATCACTACGCGCCAGCGCACGCGGGAATCCGCGACAACACGGATGAACTGCCGGAATTCGGCACGACGTTCCTCGTCCGGACGGGGGCAGGCGAGGACGAAAGTGGGACGCCGTTCATTTCGTTGAGCAACAACTCCACGCTGCAAGGCGTGTCCATCTATTATCCCGGCCAAGACCCCGCCTCCGCGCCGCCCACGCCCTACCCGTACGCGGTCCGGATGCGCGGCAACAATCCCGCGCTCATCGACGTTCAGATGCTCAACCCCTACAACGCCATCGACGCCAGCCAGAACCAGCGGGCGCTCATCCGCAACGTGCATGGCCAGCCGCTGCACATCGGCGTGTACGTGGACGCCATCTACGACATCGGCCGCATCGAGAACGTGCACTGGAACCCGTGGTGGTCCATGGAGCCGGACCTCTACAAGTGGCAGGAAGAGAACGGGACCGCCTTCATCTTCGGCCGGTCGGACTGGCACTACGTCCACAACACCTTCGCCTTTGGCTACAACATTGGCTACCATTTCATCGCCACGGACGCCGGGGCTACCAACGCCAACTTGCTGGGCATCGGCGCGGACCGCTGCCACACCGGGATAAAGGTTGAGCAAACCCAGCCCTATGGCCTGCTCATCACCAACGGCAAGTTCGTCTCCTTCGAAGGCGAGGAGCCCACCATGGTCCGGGTGACGGATACGCACGAGGGAACGGTCAGTTTCG
>SKRY01000385.1 GCA_007118235.1 Candidatus Hydrogenedentota bacterium
CCGATTTGTACCAGAAGCTGATCGACATCAATCCCTCGCCCTCCAATTGCCTGGAGTTCTGTCTGGGCACGCTGATGGAGATGCCGGAGGGAGACATTTACGAGGCCATCGAGCGGTACGTTGGACAAGGGCGCGCAGCCTACATCCATTTCCGCAACGTGCGGGGAAAGGCGCCAACGTATCATGAGACGTTCATCGACGAGGGCGACCTGGACATGAGCCGGGTGATCGCCATGCTCAAACGGCTCGGCTATGACGGGGTGGTGATTCCCGACCACACGCCCCAAATGGCGTGCGCCGCCCCTTGGCACGCCGGCATGGCCTACGCCATGGGCTACATCAAGGCGCTAAACCAAGCGGTGGTAGCTTGATCTCAACGCGTCACGGGAAATGAAATGACACCGAACCGTTCCACTAACCCCACCTTGACCACCGACAACCTCGACGACCCCGTTGTGAATCATGTCCACAACGATTTTGTCACGCTGCGGCAGGATTGCACGGTGGGCGAGGCGCTTCAACAACTCCGGCGGCGGGAAATCTCCGATCGGATCCTGTATCTTTATACGGTGGACGAGGACAATGCGCTTGTAGGGGTGCTGCCGACCCGCGCCTTGTTGTCGGCCGAGTTGGACGTGAAGCTGTCCAGCATCATGCTGACCCGCGTCGTCAAGATCCCGCACACCGCCACGGTGCTGGTCGCCTGCGAATGCTTCTTGCTCCACCGTTTCCTGGCGTTCCCAGTAGTTGATGAGGAGAACCGCATCATCGGCGTGGTGGATGTCAACCTCTTCACCGATGAAGTGCTCGACATGGCCGAACGCCGTTCGGCCGACGACATCTTTCAGATCATTGGTGTGCGGATAGCCCAAGCCAGGCGAGTTTCTCCCATTGAGAACTTCCGCAGACGCTTCCCGTGGCTTCTGGCGAACATCACGGGCGGTATCATCTGCGCGATCCTGTCGGGATTCTATGAAGGGCTGCTTGAAGCGGTGGTGGTGCTGGCGTTGTTTATTCCAATCGTGCTGGCGCTCGCTGAAAGCGTCAGCATGCAGTCCATGACGCTTACCTTGCAGCGGCTGCACGGGGAGAGACCGGACCGGCGCATGTTCCTGCTCGCCTTGCGGAGGGAGTTCTTCACGGCCATTCTGCTTGGCATCGCCGCCGGCGGTTTGGTGGGATTGGTCGCGTTCGTGTGGCGGGGCGAATTCATGGTGAGCATGGTCGTGGGCGCAAGCATCGGCCTATCCATGATCACGGCGTGTCTTCTCGGCGTGGCGTTGCCCACGGCGGTGCGCGCGTTCAAGGGCGACCCGCGTGTGGCGGCCGGCCCCATGGTGTTGAGCACCACGGACATTCTGACATTGCTATTCTATTTCAACTTGGCCGGAATCGTTCTCAGTCACATGGAATAAGCCAGAAAGCGGGGCGTCACAGACTGCATATCGCTAGGTTGAAGGTCATTCCTGATCGGTTAACATTTGGGCTTGCCCGCCCGTTCACTCATCCAGGGGGCGTCAACGCCTTGAGCCTGCCGCCTTTTACGCGGCCTTGCGATTGTGGTATACAGGAGCATGGTCAAGGTAATTTCACAAGGAGACCAATCCATGCTGTTACGTATTTCTGTGGTGTTGACCGCGATTTGTGTTTTGTCCTTGGGATGCGCGCCTCAACGTTTCATACCTACGACTCAGGCGGGAGCGGGCAGGGGAAGGATCGACGTGATTGCCCACCGGGGCGCGAGCGCATACGCCCCGGAGAACACCATGGCGGCCTTTCAGCTCGCCATGGAGATGGGGGCGGATTGGATTCACGTGAACTGCCGCCTTAGCCAAGACGACGAGATCGTTGTCATTCGCGACGATACCTTGGACCGGACCACGGATGGGAGCGGGCCGGTACGGCGGTACACCGTCGCGGAACTCAAGCAACTCGACGCGGGTTCGTGGAAAGACGAGGACTTCGTGGGCGAGCGAATCCCCACGCTTCCGGAGGTCCTTGATCTAGCCCGCGGGCGCCGGGGCGTCATAAGCGATACGCTGGACATCACGCCGGGCCGAATTGGCGTTTACATCGAACTTCAGCCCCTGCGGGAGGATCAGCCCGTAAGAAGCCATATCATGGGCATCGCCTCCCAATACCGGGACCTATTGCCTGATCACTCCCATCGCGTATACGATCTCCTCGAGGCCAGCCGCAGTCCCAATTTCTACGTGGCGCGTAGCGCTGTTGGTCTGATTCGGCAGCGCAACATGGAGCGCCGCGTGGTCATCCAGTCTACCTCGCCCGTCATCATCGCGGCGGTGCGCTCCATTGACAGCAACATCCGCACCGAGTATGTCGGGGATGTTGCGCCCGGAGACCCGGAATGGGGGACGTTTGTTCACTGGGTTCAGATCACCAACCCGCACGGCGTGAATCTGAACCACGAGCGGATGACCCCGGATCAGCTTCAATACTTCCAGCAAACGGGCCGCTTGGTCCATGCGTGGACGGTAAATAACCGCGACGCCATGCAGGAAATGGCGGAATGGAACGTCGATGGCCTAATCACGGATTATCCCGATATGGCCTTCGAGGTGCTGCGCGAGATGGGCAAGCGTTGAGGAGCGGGCAATCCCGGGAACGCTGATCGCATGGACGCATGACCAAACGCATCCTCATTGTCGGCGGCGGACCGAATCAGCTTGGATTCATCCGGAAAGCCCGGGAAATGGGCCTGTTTACCGCTGTGGTTGATGGCGATGCCGGGGCGCCCGGTTTGGCCGGGGCCGATCGCGGCGAAACCGGCGATATCCGCAACGCGGAGGTGTTGGAAGCGTTGGGCCGCGCGTTGGGAGTGGACGGCATATTCCCTGGGGCCGAACTGGCGGTGGAGGCGGTGGCCTCGGCCTGCGCCGCCCTGGGTCTTCCCGGAATCCCGCCCGAAACCGCGAGGCGGGTGCGCGACAAGGCGGCCATGCGCGAGGCCCTCGAAAAAGCGGGCTTCGGCGCGCCGCGATTCCGGACCGCTCGCAACGCCGCGGAAGCCGCGAGTGCGGCGCGCGAGTTGGGCTTCCCGTTGGTGATTAAGCCCTCCGATGGGAACGCCAGCAAGGGCGTCCAAACGGTCAGCGGCATGGAAGACATCGCTCCCGCCTTTGAACACGCCGCGCAAGCGAGCAGGGGCAGCGTCGTATTGCTCGAAGACTACATGGAGGGCGAGGAGTACTGCGTCGATGGGCTCGCCCATGAGGGGGAGTTTCATCTCGGCGGCATCACCGGCAAGGAACGTTCCGCCCTGCCCTACCGTTACGATCTCGGCATCTTCATGCCGCCCTGCCTCAGCCCCAGCCAAGAGCGGGCCATTGAAGAAACCGTGCGCGCCGCGTTGAAGGCCATCGGGTTTGGCCAAGGCCTTGTGCATGCGGAGGTGATTCTCGAGGATGCAGCCTCTCTCGAAAGCAGCGGCGTGGGTCCGCCCAGCGGCTGCCACATCGTCGAAATCGCCGGACGGCCAGGCGGCGGACGCATCCCCACGGATCTCATTCCCCTCGTGTACGGCGCCGATTTCCCCGCGGACTGCATCCGCGTCATCTTGGGCGAAGCGCCTGTGAGCGCGCCGCGTCATTGCCGGGGCGCCGCGCTGTACTGGCTTCCCGGCGCGTCCGGGCTCGTGGAGCGCGTTGAGGGTTGTGACGAAGCCCGGAGGATGCCCGGTGTGCGCGATCTGGTCATCGGCGTGAAACCCGGCGACGAACTGGGGCCCGCGGTTGATTGCGTGGGCCGCGACCGCATCGGCTATGTGCTGACCG
>SKRY01000493.1 GCA_007118235.1 Candidatus Hydrogenedentota bacterium
GTCCAGCTCCCGGTGCGGCCGTTCCCACGCCACGCCATCGTCCGATTCCATGTATCCCAACGTGGACCGGCGCCGGCCATCGAGTTGGATGTTGTACCAGACGCGGAACCGCTTCGTTTCAGGATCGCGCACCACCGTTACATAGGGCTGGAAGTTCCCATCTTGCTGGCCGGTTATCAACGGGTTGGCCGCTTCCCGCTGGGGCTCCATGATCCGCCGAACCACCAGGGACGAGTCTTCGATGAGATAGTCATCCAACAACAGGTGAGGTCCCGGTCCTAGAACGATCGGCTCCGCCCATGCGCCATGAAACGCACAACACATCGCGGCCGCGATTCCCGCCAACGCGCCCACGCCCGCCCGCAAGCTTGCCCTCGAACATCGTTCTCTCATGGTCTTCTCCTCCAGGCGCCCCCTACGATACCCCCCTGCGCCGCCATGCCGCAAGCGTTCCGCGCGGGTCGGTCTGGAGCGTTCGATCCCCCGTCCTTCCCGCGCACGCCGCGTCTTGTCTCACGGGGCGCCAAGGAGTACCATGGACGGAGTAACCCGAGGACAAGGGGATTGGGTAGAAAAGGAGCCCGGCATGATTACACGGCGCGATTTTCTCAAGGGTAGTTCCATTGCAATGGGCGCGCTAGCGGCTTCGGGGCTACGCGCCCCGTTGACGCGGGCGGAAGGGGCGCGGCAAGACGCGCCGCCGAACGTCCTCCTCATCATGACGGATGATATGGGCTACAAGGACATAGGCGCCCACGGTCATCCGCATCTCATGACGCCTGTCATGGACGGCCTCCGCGAGGAGAGCGTCCGGCTCGAACAGTTTCACGCCATCGATCCCACGTGTTCACCGACCCGGGCGGCGCTGATGACGGGGCGCTACTCCAGCCGCGTGGGGGTTTGGCACACGGTCATGGGCCGGTACATGTTGCGCGAGGATGAGGTCACGATGGCCGACGTGTTTCGCGGCGCGGGCTATCGCACGGCCATCTTCGGCAAGTGGCACTTGGGCGACACCTATCCCTACGCGCCGCGCTTTCGCGGGTTCGAGCATAGCGTGGTCCATTGGGGCGGCGGCGTGGGCCAAGCGCCGGACTATTGGGGCAACAATTACTTCGAGGACCACTACCACAAGAACGGCGAATGGAAGCCCTTCCAGGGCTACTGCACGGATGTCTTTTTCGACGAGGCGCTCCGCTTCATTGAGCAACACCGCGATGAGCCGTTCTTTGTGTATCTGCCCACCAACGCGGCGCATCAGACCCATTCCAATGTCCCGCAACGCTACGCCGATCGCTACGAAGACGTCGACGCCCCCGATCGGCTGAAGCGGTTCTGGGGCATGATTTCGAACCTGGACGACAACCTCGGCGTGATGCTGGACCGGCTGGACCGCTGGGGGCTCTCGGACAACACCATCTTGGTCTTCATGACCGACGACGGCACGACCATGGGAGAAGAGTTCAATGCCGGTCTGCGCGGAACCAAGGGGTCGCACTACGACGGCGGCCACCGGGTTCCTTGCTTCGTCCGCTATCCCAACGGCGGCATTGAAGGAGGGCGGGACGTGACGCGGCTCACCGCGAATATCGACCTCATGCCCACGCTGCTCGAGTTGTGCGGCGTGTCCGCGCCGATGGACCTTGCTTTCGACGGGGCTTCGCTCGCACCCCTGTTGACGGGTGAAGCCGTGGATTGGCCTGACCGCACGCTGTGCCTGCACAACCAGCGCGTTCTTCACCCGATTAAGGGGAGAAACTGGGCGGTGATGACGGATCGGTGGCGGCTTGTGGATGGCGCCGAACTCCACGACATCCAGGCCGATCCCGGTCAACAGAATAACATCATTGACGACCACCCCGATGTGGCCGGGCGTTTGCGCGAGGCCTACGACCGCTGGTGGGAAGACATTTCGGAGCACTTCGGCGAAACCACGCGCTTCTACGTGGGTTCGGAGCACGAGAACCCCGTGGCGCTATGCGCTCACGATTGGCTGACGGATGGCACGCATAACATTCCCTGGCACCAAAACAACATTCGTAATCGCATGGAAAGCAATGGCCCATGGGCATTGCGGGCCGTGCGCAGCGGCCGCTACGCGTTCGTCCTGCGCGAACGGCCCGCCGTGGCCGAATATCCGCTCGAAGCGGAGCAGGCCCGGCTAGAGGTAGGCGATCACAACGTCACCGCCGAGGTCGAGCCGGGCGCCACGGAGGTCCGCTTCGAGGTCGAGCTGCCCGCGGGCGACACCATGTTGCAGACCTGGCTCATCGAAGATGGCGAAGCGGCGCGCGGCGCGTACTACGTGGACGTCCACTATCTCGACGGCTGAAGGGAGGGATGACGGGAAGGCGGGCGGGCCGCGCCCGTATGCTCGTGTGAACGTCCCCGGCGGAAGGCCTATTCGCGCTCATGTGCGTTCATTCCCCTTCAACTCTAGCATATTGGCCAAGCTGTCTTGGGGTGGTTCGCACGGCGGCGCTAACGATGGAACAACTCCGGCGGTGAATGGGTTTAACGGCCATGGAGCGGTGATGGCGTGATTCCACTTGGCAACGTCCTTTCTTACGCAGAACGGGAAAACCGTTCGTTTTGTGGTATAGTGTTGTAGCATGGATGATACAGCCCTTATCCCCGCTGGCGGAATCGCCACATTGTCACTTCAAGCAGCTAATGGATCGATCAATTTTATCATGCCAACTATGCAATAATGACGCATCCGGAGCGGGCCGGGTTATCGCCGAGGCGGCGCCATGGATATTTCCAGGGGCGCCTCATTTGGCCAGACAGGGCGGTAACGCGATGGCGGTTGACAATTCCCCGCGCCGGGAGGCGGAGAGGGGGCATATTCCTTGGTGGGTTGCGTGTTTACGAAGACAGGAGTTTACGGGAAGGCCATGAGAAAACGGAACAAACAGCGGATTGGCGTTGGCGCTTGGGCTTGGCCTTGGGCTTGTATGGCCGCGGTAAGCGCGGCAATCGTTTTGAGCGGATGCACGACCACGCATTATAAGGAAGCCGCCGACGAGGAAGTGTACGACCTCATCGAGGAGAAGCGGCCAGCCGTGCCTGGCATGGTGGACGGCTACGAGATCGAGACGGACCGCCTCCTGGACCTTGAGGGTTATCCCGTGGCCGAGGAGGCGGAGGAATTCCTCGGGGACACCGGCCAGCAGGAGGTGGGCGCGGCCATCCTCTCACTGGAGGACGCGTTGGCCGTGGCGTTCCGGAACAGCCGCACCTATCAGAACCAAAAGGAAAACCTCTACTTGCAGGCCCTGAGCCTTACCCTCGACCGGCATCGGTATACGCCCCGCTTCTCCGGGAGCGCCGGCGCCACGCTGACAGGCGACACACGCGATGAACAGCGGTTTAGCGCGGCGGCGCAAGCGGCGCAGTCCGCGCCTGACCTCGTTCAAGAGATAGGCCAACTCGCGGGCACGCCCAGCGAAGTCTTGTCCCGCTACAGCCGAGTCGTGGAATCGGCGGGCCGGGCCGCCGGGTTGCATCAGCCCGACACAGTCATCGTGGACGAACGGCGCGTGTCGGGCAACGCGGGCTTGGGGGCGGACATGCTGGTGCGCGGCGGAGCAAGCATCGCCGCCGACCTCACCTCAAACTTCTTGACCTTTATCACGGGCGACCCGCGGACGGCGACTTCGTCCGCCTTGGCCGCCACGATACAGCAGCCCCTGCTGCGAGGACGCGGCCAGCGCGTGGCCGATGAAGCGCTTAAGCAGGCCGAGCGGAACCTGCTCTACGCCTTGCGCGACTTCACCCGGTTCCGTCA
>SKRY01000276.1 GCA_007118235.1 Candidatus Hydrogenedentota bacterium
GATACGCTCGAAATCGTCACTACCACCGAGGAATTCACGTCGGTGTGTCCGTTCTCTGGATTGCCTGATTTCGCCCGCGTAACCATCACCTACACGCCGAACCGCCAGTGCATCGAACTGCGCTCGTTGAAATATTACCTCATGTCCTACCGGGACGTGGGCATTTGGTACGAGCACTTGGTCAACCGCATGCTGGAAGACCTTGCGGCCGCCGTCCAACCCCGTTCAATGAGAATCGTCATCGAATGCACCCCTCGCGGCGGACTCAGCAGCACGGTCACCGCTGCCTATAGCCGGGAACAGTGAACCACATCGCCCCGCTTGGACCGCCTCGCCTCCCCCCGCTTCTGAGGCATGCGCGTGCGGCATCAGATGTGATACGCTACTGTCTTAGAGTGGTTTTGTGGCTGCTCGGAGGGGATGGCCATGACTCGCTTCAAGACTAGCAGAATGACACGCAGAGAACGGTTGCTCGTCGCCCTTTACGCCCTCGTCTTTGGCGGGCTTGTAGGGGCGCTTCTATGCGTCGGCTGTATCCCCATCATATTGCTGCGGTTGCGTGTTGATCCATTCAAGAATCCCACGTTACAGACAAGGCTGCTTCCTTGCATGCACGCGGATGATCCGGAGGCCTTGGGATGGGATTTCGAGCAGGAGATCGCCGAGGACGTCTTTCTGACATGTTTAGAGGCAATACGGTATGGTGACAAAGGAACGATGTTCTCGGGGTATTTGAGGAACGAGTCCGCGTATGCCGTCTGGATAGATCCACATACCGTCCTCATTTCAGGCGGCGAAGAGGCGCAAGAGGCCCCCGTGTTTTTGCAGCGGGTTGTGTTGATGTCTGAGATGGAGGAGTTCGTTTACATTCCGGAACCAGAACGCAGGGACGAGATCTGGTATGCGTTCCCGCTCAGAGGCGCCTATAGGCCTCCGACGTCATGTGTGGGCAAAGCGCGGGACAACGCGCGGGGCAGGTGGCCTCCTCGCATGTCAGAGCGTGCTCCGCGGCGCGTGGAGGTTGGCCCGGGAGATGAAGCTAAGTACCGGTGGGTCTTCGCGCCATTCGATTCGGACGACGTCGCTATCTCATTCTCAGTCGAGAAGATAAGAGACATTGAGCAGCCCCCTGTATCAACCGCACTTGGACGCTTGGTGCAACGCCTTGTGGAGACAGCGGACACCGAGCGGCGCTCTGTATCCGTATCAATGTGTGAACCGCCCCCGCGTCCACCCCCCGAGACACGCGATCCCGATGAGATGCGGGCTTCGAACCCTTACCTGCTTAAGCGACTGGAGCCCTTTGTGAGGGAAGGCAAAACGGTCTTTGAGTCCACCGCGCCGGGGTGTGGTGGTTGGCGTGAGGTTACGGAACCTCAGCCGCTGTCATTGGAAGCCCTGTCAAATTATGGGGCGTTGGAGTCCACGGAGGATGGGTTACGGAAGCTGCACGCCATCGCCACGGATCGCCAGAACGATCGCCCACGTTGGCGCGAGGCGGCTGAACCTTGGGATTGGGACCGAGTAAGGGCGAATCAATCGTACTTGCGTGTGCTCGGACCCGCCCTTGTCAGGGTAGGGCATCTCAACCCTTGAACGGATGACGCGTCATGCGCGATTCGGCGCCGTCCACATGTCTTGCGCCAACCACCTACCCGCTCTCTTTCCAACGATCGAAAGACAACTCCTTGCGCCTTGGCATGCTTGCATGAGGCGCAACGCCACGCCTACTTCACGGCGCGCGGATCCCTTCCCCGCCTTCCGGATTGATTGCGGGCTTGTGCCGTGCTATCGTGAAGTGCGATGATGGGGTGTTGGAGACGTGGAGCCGTGAGTGTTTTTCGCGGGGACATGTAACACGAGCGGACCGGTTTGGGTAAACGGGGTGCGGGGGTAAACGAGACGCGAAGCCAGAACCCCGGCAAGGCGCATCCCGGAATCCCGTCAACGTTTTGAGCAGGCAAGGAATCGTGATGCCGGAGGCATCAACAGCAAGGCGTCCGGGGCGTGGGGCACACACCCCCGCCACATGGCGCCGCCGGGCCATGGCCCTTAGGTGGAGACAAGGGGAATATGATTGACACAAAATTCGTCGAGCGGGTCGCCCAAGAGGGCGGCGTAAAATATGAACAGGCCGCCCGGTCGGTTGCCCTCTTTGGTGAAGGCGCCACGATTCCGTTCATCGCCCGCTACCGCAAGGATGTAACCGGCAACCTGGACGAGGTGCAGCTCGAACGCATCCTGGAACGGGCCACGTACTACAAGGAACTCGAGGAACGCAAGAAGACGGTCCTGGACGCGATCGCGAAACAGGATCAGCTCACGGATGAGCGCCGCGAACGCATTGAGGCGTGCGTGGATAAGACCACCCTCGAGGACCTCTACCTGCCCTTCAAGAAGCGGCGCCGCACGAAGGCGACCACGGCGCGGGAGAAGGGCCTTGAGCCGCTGGCCGACTTCATCTGGACACAGGATCCCGAAGGGACTCCGCCGGAAGAGGCGGCGCAAGCCTACATCGACGCGGAAAAAGGCGTCAACACGGTGGAAGAGGCCCTGGAGGGCGCGCAGCATATTCTGGCGGAACGCGTATCCCTCAACACCGATCTGCGGGCGCGCTTGCGGGACCAAATGGCCAAGGAAGGGCAAATCGCGGCCCACGCCACCAAGAACGCGGAAGGCCGCAAGACCAAGTTCGAGACGTATTATGACTTCCGCGAGCCCGTGAGCAAGATCCCCTCGCACCGGTTTCTCGCCATTGTGCGGGGTTCCACGGAAGGAACCCTGCGGATGGAGCTGGAGATGGACGATGAGCAGGTCGTCGAGTCCATCGCGGCGGATCTCATTCGGACGCCCGGAAGCCCCTATGACGCCTTTCTGCGCCAAGTCGCCAGCGACGCGTACCGCCGGCTTCTGCGGCCCTCGCTCGAGAACGAAGTCATCAACACAGTCCGCGAGCGGGCGGACGAGGAAGCCATCCGGGTCTTTCGCGAGAACGCGGAGAACCTGCTCCTGTCTCCCCCCGCGGGTCCCATTAACATAATAGGCGTGGACCCCGGCATCCGCACGGGATGCAAGCTCGCCGTGGTGGATAGCACGGGGGCGTACCGCGAGTCGGCCACCATTTACCCGCCCGCCGGCGAGAGCGAGGACACCACGGCGCGGGACACCCTCCTGGGCTTGATCGAGCGCCACGGCGTCCAGGCCATCGCCATTGGGAACGGCACGGGCGCGCGGGAAGCCAGCGCGTTCATCCGGCCGTTGCTGGCGGAACAGAACCGCGAGGATATCTTCTGCGTGCTGGTGAACGAGGCGGGCGCCTCCATTTATTCGGCCTCCAAGGTCGCGCGGGAGGAGTTTCCCGATCTCGATCTCACCATACGCGGAGCCATCTCGATAGCCAGACGGTTGCAAGATCCCTTGGCCGAACTCGTCAAGATTGACCCCCGCCACATCGGCGTCGGGCAATATCAGCACGACGTCAACCAGAAACAGCTCCGGGAAGGGTTGCACCGCACCGTCGTCTCGTGCGTGAACCGGGTCGGCGTGAATCTGAACACGGCGTCGCCTCATTTGCTGCGCTACGTCAGCGGGATTCAGACGGGCGTTGCGCGCAGCATCGTGGCCAAACGCGAAGCCATGAACGGCTTCACTTCACGGCAACAGTTACTTGAAGTCGATGGCGTTGGCCCCAAGACGTTTGAGCAGTGCGCGGGCTTCCTTCGTATTCAGGGCGGCGAGAACCCCCTCGACGCCACGGGCATCCACCCCGAGGCCTATCCC
>SKRY01000440.1 GCA_007118235.1 Candidatus Hydrogenedentota bacterium
AATTGGCAACGGTATGTTGAAGAGCATTGGTTGCCGAGATGGGGACATCGCGCGGTGACCTTGAATTGGTCCGAGCGCAATGAATGGGGAAGACGCGGCGCGCCGGAAGTGGCGTTGTTTCGCGCCTTCGCCGGGGACAAAGAGTTCAATCCCCTGGCAATCGTGGTTCCTCCGTCCGGCTCGCGTGTATACGTTGTGCGTTTTTTGCGCGCGTTTCGTGATTACAAACATGGGAACGATCGGCGGCTGCGGGAAGCCGAGGCTGAATTGGAGCACTATCTCCAGAAGGCAGCCTCCAACACAAGACCGTCCCGGCCAACTGGCGCCAGATAAATCAGCTTGGTCAATGACCCATTCGAGGGCGCCGCGGTTGCCGAGGCGGTAGCGGAAGGTCTCCGGCGGGATGCCTCCGATCCGGGGCGCGAGCACGCGTTGTTTTTAACCAAGCGCGTGTAACGTTGTCGATGGATGCGTGGGAACACACTTGATGATGAGAAACAATTACAAGGAAATAAACCGCTGCAACCAACGAGGCGGCCGGATGCTGTCCATTATTGATCTTCTGGAAGCCGGCTCACTTCCAGAAAACCTTGCCGCGTATCTGTTCAGCGCCGTCAACCGGGCAAACGCATCCTTCATGGTAGGCGCCAATCCCGGGGGCGCAGGTAAAACAACCGTTATGGGCGCCCTGTTGAACCTGGTAAGTCCGCGCTATACATTACAACCCGCTGACAGCCTTCAGACGCTACAAAAAGCCTTATCAAAGGGCGCGGAAACAGAGCCCAAATGCTGGATTTGTCATGAAATAGGCAGTGGCCCTTACTACGCCTACTTGTGGGGAGAAGAGGCGCGCGCTTTTTTCGCCCTATCCGAGCATGGGCATATGCTCGCAACAAATCTGCATGCTGACACTTACGTTCAGGCTTACGAACAGCTATGTCATGACAACAACGTTCCGGAGAACCATTTCCACGGGATGCAACTCCAACTTTACCTAACACTGGAAAGAAACCGCAACGGCGCCATTATGCGCCGCATAAACACGGTCCACGAGAGTGACGGAGCGTCCGAGCATCGGCTTATATACGACCTCAAGAACTCCTACACGCCACATCCGCTGGATATTTCGAAACTGATCTCGGACGATGACTTCCGGGAATGCGGCGATATCATACGTGACTTAAAAGGAAAGGGAATTAGCCATATTGAACAGATTGAAACACTATTGAGTAATCGCCTTTGAAAGCCCTGCTAAGCGATCCCAGGGCATCCACGCGCTGCGTGTATTTTTCGCGGCGCGGGGAATGGCGCAACAGCCCGCACGCGTAACGGAAGATGTCCCCCTTCGTTATCGTCTCGGCGGCGAGACGCGGAATATTCCCCTAGCCCCCTTCGGGAGGGGGAACGGATGCGCCGCGGGCTTGGTCGCGAATGTGGAGCAGTTCTTTCATGATGTCGTACATGCCGGACGCGCCCTCGCGGGTCCCGAAGGCGTCGTGGACCCGTTTGTAGAGGCTGTAAAGGCGGTCGTACGTATTCACGGCGCCGGGTTCGGGAACAAACACTTGGTCCAGCACGCCCGTCATGGCCCCTGCGGCCGATTCGAAGGTGTCGTATCCTCCATTGTTCGCTCCCGCCACGACGGCGCCGGCCATGGCGGCGCCCAAGGCGCAGGTCTGGGAACTCCGGGAGATCTCCAGCGGCCGGCCGAGGACATCGGCGTAAATCTGCATGACCATGGGATTCTTGACGGAAATGCCGCCGCAATTCACCACGCGTTCGATGGAAACGCCGTACTCCTCGAAGCGTTCAAGGATGACGCGGGCGCCCATGGCGGTGGATTCGACGAGGGCGCGGTAGATCTCGGGACCGGTAGTGTGAAGATTCAGCCCGATGATCCCTCCGGACAGGCGCTGGTCCACCAGCACGGTGCGGTTGCCGTTGAACCAATCCAGCGCCAGCAGCCCGCTCTCGCCCGGGGCCAACTTCTCCGCGCCCTGGGTTAATGCTTCGTGGCTTCCACGTTCGGGCCCGCCGGGAGCAATGCGCCGCACAAACCAGTCGAAGACGTCGCCCACGGCGGATTGGCCCGCTTCGAGGCCCAGGCAGCCCGGCAACACCGACTCCGGCACGATGCCGCATAGACCGGGGATATCCGTGAAACCGGGATCAAGCGGCGCTACGGCGATGTCGCACGAGGAGGTGCCGAGGATCTTCACGAGTACACCGGGCTGAATGCCGGCGCCCACGGCGCCGAGGTGGGCGTCAAGTGCGCCCATGGCTACGGGAATGCCCGGCGGCAGCCCAAGGCGTTCGGCCCATTCCGGCGTCAGGCCGCCCGCCGCCTGGCCAATGTGGAAGGCCTGATCCGGCAGGGTGCGCCGCACTTCGGCGAGACCGGGATGAAGGGCGCCGAGGAATTCCTCATCGGGATAGCCCCATGAGGGGTGAAACATGGCCTTGTGACCCGCCGTGCAAATGCCCCGGCGCGGGGCATCCGCCGTACCCGTGAGAATGGCGGGGATCCAATCCGCCAACTCCACCCACGTATGCGCGGCCTCGAAGATTTCGGGGGCGGTGCGGACGGCGTGGAGCAGCTTTGACCAGTACCATTCCGAGGAGTATATCCCCCCGCATTTCGCGAGATACGCGGGCCGCTCAGACTCAGCGCGCTCCGTAATCTCCGCGGCCTCCGCGTGCGCGGTGTGGTCTTTCCACAGCCACGCCAACGCCGCGGGCTCTTGCGCGAAACGGTCTTGAAAGGCTAGGGGTTGGCCCTCGGCATCCACGGGCAAGGGCGTGCTGCCCGTTGTGTCCACCCCTATCCCGATGATGTCTTCCGGCTTGAAGCCCGGCGTGCGCGCGGCTTCCGCCAATGCGCCCTTGACGCTTTCCTCCAGTCCCTGAACGTAATCCTTGGGATGCTGACGGGCAAGGTCGGGCTGGGCCTCATCAAGGACCACGCCGTCCTCCCCATGCGCATAAGGCCACACACAGGCGGCCACTTCCTCGCCGGTTCGGGTGTCCGCCACTAGGGCGCGGACCGTGTTGGTGCCAAAGTCAAGGCCAATGACGTACGTTGGCATGTTTTCCCCTCCTCTCTATTCAAGCGTTCCCCACCCGAAAAACGATAGCAGAGGCTGCGTACGGGGTCAACGATCGTGTACGATAAGGCTTCATGTTTCGCAACAACGCGTCCAAGACGAATTAGAAGGAGTTTGACAATGCGCGGATATTGGCTATGTGTGCTGGCGCTCGTGTGCGCCTCGTGGGCGGGGGCTGAGGTGGATTTGAACACGGATGCGCCCGATGGCTTTCCTGTAATCTCGGAAGTCCGGCAAATCACGGAAGGACCCGAACACAACTTCTTTGGCTACTACGGCATGCCCCCATGGGATCCGTCGGAGCAGTATCTCGTTCATCTACGCTCGACGTTCAGCGATCGGTTGGTGGAGGCGGATGACCGCGCCGAGATCGTGCTCCAGAATCTGGAGACGGGCGAATCGGAGGTGATCGCCGAGACGGCGGCGTGGAATTTCCAGCAGGGGTCGCTCATCCACTGGCTGGATGAATTGCCGGGGCGCAAGCTCATCTACAACGACCGGGAGGACGGGGATGTCCATAGCGTGATTCTCGACGTGGAGACAGGCGAGCGCCGCACCGTCGGCCGGCCCGTGGCGGCCGTGTCCAACGACGGCCGGCATGCGGCGAGCATCAGCTACTCCCGCCTTCGCATTACCCGGCCGGGCTACGGGTACGCCGGGGTCGAGGCGGCCGA
>SKRY01000077.1 GCA_007118235.1 Candidatus Hydrogenedentota bacterium
CTCTATTGGCGGGTTCCGGGTCGCGTCCTTCACCGATGTCGGCGTCCGAGTAGCGGACGCCGATCCAATGATGCCACCCGCCAAGTTGGGGGATGAGATCGTCGAGCCACCACTCGATTTGGGTTTCGTTGGTCCAGAATTCGACATCCCAGCCGATGCCCATCGACCAGCCGGGCACGGGCCCGAGCCGGGCGGCGATGTAGCCGTTGATGCGCTGGCTGCGGGCGCCATCATAGCCGCCGGGCAAGTAATTGAAATCGCCTTCTGGCCGCTTGCCCCACATCCAGATATGAAGCCAGCCCCCGCGATCCGACCACTCGGCCGCGGCCGCTTCCAGCGCCTCGAATGTGCGCACATCCGGCGTTTCGGGAGCCCCTTCCAAGCTGCCGGTGGAATCGGCCTCGAACCAGCCACGGCCAATGGTGGGGATGTGGCCGCCATTGAATCCGTGGTTGTCATTGAACTCCGCCACGAAGGATTGCATGCGGCTCACGTCGTCATGCCAATGCTGCACCGACGGCATCATGATAAGGATGGGCGTGCGTTTCGCAAGTTCTCCCTCGGGCCCATGCTGACGCGCCCACGCGGTTGGTGCGTCGGGAATTGGACCGCTCCATCCCGTCCGGCGGGGATTACTCGAGGGCTGGACATCCACGGTGAACTCCAAGCCGTCCAGCGCTTCTACCGGAGAACTGGTGACGCCGGTCCAGCGGCCCTCAAACGACGCGCCAAAACGATACACGTAGGTGTCGCCCTCGCCGCTGTACCACACCAGGCTCGTCCGCTCCGCGCCGCTGTCTTCGTGGGTCCATGTGCATGCCCCCTCGACGTCCCATCTGTCCACGCCGCTAGCGGCGTCCGGCGCCTCCACCGCAAAATCGGTCCAGCGATACAATTCGACTTCGTCATGAGACGTGGATTGCGCGCCAACCGGCGCTGAGGCCAGAGCGCCGGTAAGGCCAACCACTAGAGCCGCCAAGAATGTAAGCTTCACGCGGAATATCCTTGCGCCCGTCATGTCATATCCCCTCCTTTTTATCAGGTCAGCGGCCAACAACAAACACGCGTGTTCCTGGTTTAGTCTTCCCGGATGACCTGGACGCCCATCAGATTAGCGAGGTGTTCGACATCCCGCGTATGGTCTCCGTAGAACAGGACCCGGTGAAGCATGGTCATCATGCCGTGCTCGGGTTTGAGGACCCCTCCCCCCCATGTCCGCGCCATGCGCTCGGCGTCGTTTACTTCGGTGCGGACCTGGGTCCGGCACGCAATGGTGGATATCTCCGGGACTTCGGCGATGACGCCGTTGGAAAGAAGGAACGTGTCTAGATGGACAAACTTCGTGCGCGTAATCTCCTGCCCCTCCCGGTACCGAACCTCGGGCACGGCGCCGTCGCCGCCTACTTCCGAGTGGCCGCGCAACAGATATTCGGCCGCCTCGCCGCCGGGACCGTCCATCTTGCGCGCGCCCGTGCAATGGGCGATCCACATGGAATTCTGGGCCGTGTCTATATAGTTGTTGCCTTGAAAGCCGGGCAGATCAAAGGCGTACTGGAAAAGCATCATGGTCCACAGCGAGTCCATGTCGCCTTCGCACACGGCGGGAATGCCCCGGTCGCGCAGTTGCGTAAAGGCGAGGCACGGGAAACCGCGTTCGAGCCAGCCCAGACACCCGCCCACGGTGACCGCATCGGCCTGTTCTTCCTCGATGAGCTGGTCGAAGGCAAGGCACATGCGGGACGCCATGACGACGTCGTTGCGCGAAGGCTCAAGGACGTCTTGCGCCTCGTTGATCCAGCGATCGGTCTCGGCCTCCACGGCATCTTGATCAAGGCCATCGATGATGTCTTCGACGCGCTCGTACGGGATCTCAACCACGTCGGCCCCCAGCTTCTCCTTGATCTGATCCGGATCGCAGCTCGCCGGCGTGCCCTGGGCGTTGGGGAAAAGCAGCGCCCGGCTTTGCTTCATCAGCGCCGGCGCGCGCAACAGCTTCGCCGCCCGTTCCAGTTCGCCGTAATCGCTGCTGGAGAAGAGCGTCACTCGGTAGCCCTCCTCCTCACGCCAGCGTGGCGGATACATCCAGTCGTGACCGCTGCCGGGGTAGGAATAGACGGCCGCTGGCCGGTGGGCTTGAAGAGCGGGCGGCATCACCCGGATAAGCCAGCCGATCCCGCTGGAGATCGCAAGCACAGGCGCGTCTTCCCCCGCCTCTTCCATCAATGCGGCGGCTTCGTCCGCGTTATTTACATGTGCTGTCACGAACTCCACGTTACCAAGCTTGGCTTCGATTTCACCCAGGCGTGTGCGGATGGCCTCGAAATCGTCCGCGCAGATGTTCCAATTGCGATCGGGCTGCCCCTGTTGTCCCAACAACGTGCAGATGCGCACTTTCCTATCCGGCGCGGCCCAGGGTTGGTTTGCCTGGGCCCCAGCCGCCAGGCCAGGCGTAAGAAAGCCTGCAGCGGTTAACGCGCTGGCGCTAGCCATGAATTGCCGGCGGTTCATCGAGCCTGAACAACACGCTTCACACATGACTGATCTCCTCTTGGCTCAAGGCAAACTGCCTCGGCGATGAAACCACTGTGTACCCCCTATTAACCCTCCCAGTATTACACACTGATTTCACGATAGCCAAATCGGGTCCTCTGACATGCGAAGCTCCCTCCTATTCCTTTTCCTTTCGAGAAACAAGATTGAGGATCTCCCGCTCCACATCGTGGCGTAAGCTGTCTTCAGTGAACCGCGCGAATACGCGCTCCCGGCCCTGAGCGCCGAGGCGCTCCCGCAAGCTCGCATCTCCCAGAAGCTGATCCAGTTTCGCCGCGAGATCGTCCACCGACCCTGTTTCCACGAGCAGCCCACTTTCCCCATCAGCCACGGCTTCCGGAATCCCTCCGTTTCGGGCGCCGACCACCGGTTTGCCGAAGCGGTTCGCCTCAAGATAGACAATGCCAAAACTTTCGATGTCGGCGTGAAGCTCGGTTACATACAGGCTCGGCATAACAAAGATGTCACACGAGTTGAAAAACTCCGCAATATCCCGGTTGCCCGGAAACCGGACATAATCCAACACGCCACATTTCGCGGCTAGGTTTTCCAGTTTGTCCCGACCCGGCCCAATGCCGGCGGCCACATACACGAGGTTGGGATGCTTCTCGATAAGCCGGGGCAGCGCCTGAATCACCAAGTGCTGCCCCTTCCGGTGGATGAGATGCGCCACGGTCAGGAGGACCAGCTTGCCCTCGAGATCTTCTTCCTTGCGAAACGTGGCGGGGTCCTTCGTGGCTTGTAGGCGATCAGGCGCAATTCTAGGGTGGATGACCGAAATCCGCGCGGCATCAGCGCCTGTTTCAATCAACGCGTTCTTGGTCCAATTACTGATGGCTGTGCAGCGAGTGGCGTGCGCCAAGATGGTCCTGCGCAACGCGGCGCCGACTGGTCCACGTTTGCGCAGCAGCTCACTGCCATAGGCGTGAACCACGTACGGAATACCAAGAAGGCGGCAGAGAACGGACGATAGCGCCACCGGATGGCCAAGTCCGTAATACACGAGTTTTGGTCTTCGAGCAAGAATGTATAGTGCGCTTCGCACGTTGAAGACCAGAAAAGAAACCAACGAATAGACATGCGTGCTGGTGTCCAGCGGCAACCGTTTCACGGGGAAAGGGCTTTCGGCATCGCGTTCCAAGGCCTCTTGCTTATCCAAGCGAAATCCCGTGAAGCCTTTCCGGTGCGTCTTCCATGGAGCTATGACCAAACATATCCGGTTGGATA
>SKRY01000297.1 GCA_007118235.1 Candidatus Hydrogenedentota bacterium
CCTCCCGCCGGACGAGGCGCGGTTGGACACGCTATCCGGCGGCGAGTTGCGGCGGGTCGAGCTGTCGGAAGTGTTGCTGGAGGAGCCTGACCTTCTGCTATTGGACGAACCCACGAACCACCTCGACATTGCCAGTGTCGAATGGCTCGAGGGCTTTCTGAACAGCTTCGGCGGCGCCTGCGTTCTCATCACGCACGACCGCTATTTTCTTGACCGGGTGGTCAGCCGCATCCTGGAGTTGGAGGATGGCCTCGTGTATAGCCATCCCGGGAGCTATAACGCCTTCCTTGAACGGCAGACCCAGCGGCGCCAGCACGAGGCCCGCGCCGAAGATCGCCGGCAAACCTTGCTGCGGCGGGAACTCGCCTGGATGCGGCAAGGCCCCAAGGCCCGCTCCACCCGGCAACAAGCCCGGCTCGACCGGTTCCACGAGCTTCAGGCACAGCAAGGTCCCTCCCGGGACGACCCGCCGCGCTTCGCCATCCCCACCCCGCCCCGCCTCGGGAAGCGCATCCTCGATGCCGAGGAGATCAGCAAGCGATACGGGGAGACGGTGTTGTTCGAGGACTTGAGTTTCTCGGTGGAAAAGCAGATGCGGCTAGGGGTGGTGGGTCCCAACGGCTGCGGGAAAACGTCGCTGCTGCGGGTGTTGATGGGCCACGAGCCGCCGGATACCGGGAGCATCTACATCGGCGAGAACACGGAGTTTCTCTATGTGGACCAACTCCATGAAGAGATCGATCCCACGGACACCATTCTCGATCACGTGAGCGGGGGTTCCATCCACGTCGATGTGGACGGCCGCCGCGTTCATGTCCCCGGCTACTTGGAAAGCTTTCTGTTCGACAGCGGCGCCATCCGCATGCCCATGCGGAATTTGTCGGGCGGCGAGCGAAACCGCATCGAACTCGCCAAGAAGCTTCTCAAGCGCGGCAACTTCCTAATCCTCGACGAGCCCACTAATGATTTGGATCTGCCCACGTTGCGCTTGTTGGAAGAGACGGTGGCGGGATTTGAGGGCGTGGCCATCTTGGTAAGCCACGACCGCTACTTTCTAAACCGCCTCTGTACCCACATGCTTGTTTTTGAGGCGCCCGGAGAAACCGTCTTCATCAACGGGAATTACGACGATTACAAACTGTACGCGGAACGCCGCGACGCCGCCAAGCAGCCCGCCGCGCCGGAACAACCCGCCAAATCCAAACCGAAACCCGCCCGGAACCAAGAGCGGCGGCTGTCCTACAAGGAGAAGCGGGAACTGGCCGCCATCGAACAGACCATCGAAGAAACGGAATCCGAGGTGACGCGGCTGGAGAACGCCATCCATGAACCCGGCTTCTACGAGCAGCCCTATGAGAACGTCCAGGAGACGCTCAACGCGCTCGAAGCCGCCAAGCAGCGCCTTGACGGGCTCTATGAACGCTGGGAAGAGTTGGAGTCGATTCCGGAGAAGTGATTCATGGCGGGACCGTTGTGACCACACGCGCAAACGCGCGCGCGGCCAGTCCGAGGCGCGCTGTCGGCTCCAGAATCACGTGGAAGAATGCTCGAGCGAGGCCCCAGTCATAAGGTTATCGCGAATGGAGCCCTCAAACCTCTTCGCTTCCTCTGGCAGCCAAGCGTCAAGCGCGTCCGCTAGAGCACGTTGATCTCTGGAACTAAACTGGGCAAACGGGATGACAAACTTCGTTTCGGGTCCGTAGAGGACAAGCGCTATTCCGCAACCCCAACTTCTCTTGATGTAGGCGGAAAACGCTCGCGAGAAATTCAAGGTTCGCATGCCAAACAGGCGCGTTTCGCTGATAGCCAAGGGGGAGACGTGTAGCCGATACCTTCGCCGCCACCACGCCTCGGCTGGGAGCCCCCCCCACAAGGGCCGATACGAGAGCGAGCCCAGAACCTCTAATACCGGAGGCTATGAGCCTACCGGCGTCCATGGAGGCGCCCATCCACAAAGCTAGAACACCCCACGGCGCTCCAAGCATCACTGGGATTCCTACAAAGAAACCGAACATCCACGCCCACCCACAAATAGAAAGCCGCCATGATGTCATGCGAAACTCCAACCAGTCCGCCGAATTCATGGGATACCCCTCCTCTGCCCAACGATCACCCCCCAAAAGGCGGGAAGTCGTCGTTGGTCTCCGCGATGTATTCGTCGAGCATGCGGCGATGGTCTTCGAGTATGTCCCGCGAGTCCGGGTCCAATGTCAGGTCGCGGACCTCGCCGGGGTCCAATTCCATGTCGAATAGCTGTTCGGTGGGTTCGCCCTTGTTGTAGCGGATGTACTTGTAGCGGGCGGAACGCACCATCCGGCCGTTGACGTCCGTGGGTTCGCCGAACCCGCTGTGATGGTTGTTTTCGACGACGATGTAGTCGTGCTTCGGGCCGTCCGTGTGTCCCAAGGCGGCCCGGGCGGCGCTGATGCCCCGCAGGCCTTCCGGTTTCTCGATGCCGGCCAGCTCAAACAGGGTGGGAAACAGATCGGTCCCGAGGTTGATCAGGTGTTGCGTGTCCCGCGCGGCGGGTTTCGTGTGTCCTTTCCAGCTCACGATAAACGGAACGCGGGAAATCTCGTCGTAGAAGATCGTCTTCTGATTCCAACGGTGCGAGCCGATGCCGTCGCCATGGTCGCTGGAGAAGACGATGATGGTGTTCTCCTCCTCGCCGATGTCCCGCAGCACATCCAATACATCGCCGATGTACGAATCCACGAGTTCCGTCATCCGGTAGTAGCCCCAGAGGTACTGACGCCACCGGCCATCGTCATCATCCCACTCCCGCGTGGGGTAGGCGCGCGCCATCCCTTCGTCGGCCTGATGCTCCCGGACAGCGGACGGTTCGCCCTCGGGGATGGCCTTGTTCGGACGGAAAGGCGGACACTCCTCCGGCGGGGGCGGAGCGCCCACGTCGCCGTTGGGTAAATCGTCCTCGATTCCACTGTGGATCCGCGCCCATTCGCAGATGTCATGGGGATTCACAAAAGAGGCAATCAGAAAGAAGGGTTTGTCCCGTTCGCTACGCAGAAACTCCTCGCACGCATCCGGGATATCAAAATCAACGCGATTGTTGCGGACCGCGGCCAGATAGTCGAACCCGCTCCACTCCCGGTCCTCGATCGAGCGCGGCACGTGCCATTTGCCCACGTGGCCGGTCTCGTAGCCGTTGTCCTTGAACACCTTCGCCAGACAGGGCGCGGTCAGGTCGATCTGCGGCGGCCTCAGGTTGGTGATCACGCCGTTCTCGTGGGGCAACGTGCCCGTCATATAGCTGGTGCGTGCAGGCACGCAAATGGGGTTGGGACTGTAGGCCGCCTCGAACTGCACGCCGTGCCGGGCCAAGCTGTCCATGGCGGGGGTATCCAGGTACGGGTTGCCCGCGCAGCTCATGGCGCCCGCCCACTGCTGGTCCGTGGTAATGACCAACACGTTGGGTGGCTTGCCACCGGCGTCCCCAGTGGCGCCACCCCCATGTTCCTGAGCGGAAGCCGTGAAAGCGGTTCCCGCTGCAAGTCCAGCGGCGGCCGTTGAGACTAGAAAATCGCGCCGCCCCATGGCTGCCGGCGCATGATTGGAGTGTGTGTGTTCCGGCATAAGTAACTCCTTTCCACGTGGCGGCGGCCACGGTCCTTTCTCTCTCCGGGCCTACCCTCTCATGGCTTTTCGATAGGAAACAAGCGTGGCTTCCGCGGTTTGCCGCCAGACGAACTGGTTCTTGCGGGTTTTCCCGGCGTCCACCAGAATCTCCCGGAGGGAATCATCCTCGATGATACGC
>SKRY01000284.1 GCA_007118235.1 Candidatus Hydrogenedentota bacterium
GGCCAATGCCTGCGGCGACCCCGTAGCGTACGGTGAGCGGAATCGCGGCAACAATGCGTTCCCGGACGCCGAAGAGGGAGAGAATCACGAAGAACACCCCTGAGACGAACACGGCGCCCAGGGCCGTCTGCCATTCCACGCCCATGCCGATGACCAGCGTGTAGGTGAAGAAGGCGTTGATGCCCATGCCGGGGGCCATGGCGAAGGGAAGATTGGCGAGCAGGCCCATCAGGATCGAGCTGAGCGCGGCGGTCATTACGGTGGCGAAGAGCACGCCCGCGAAGGGCATCCCCGCATCCGATAGAATGGCGGGGTTCACCACGATGATATAGGCCATGGTAAGGAAGGTGGCTACCCCCGCCGTCACCTCCGTGCGGATGTTGGAGCCCTTCTCGCCCAGTTGGAAGAACCGCTCGATACTCCCTTTCATGCGCTGGCGCTCCTCTTGATCCTCTTCCCCTGCCTACCCCTTTGTCCCCCGTGGGCTGCGGTGGTTGATGTCCAGGGCGAGCTATGCGTGTCTACTCGCCGCTTTGGTGATCCAATGGCACGAAAGCCCCTTCCCGCCAAAGATCGGCTTGAAACATAGATTATCCGATAGACATTGGGATGGGGTGGTATCCCCTTCCTTCCATCGCTTGACCAAGTTTGGCTCGCGAACCAAGGGGCGCGCCAGCGCGATGAAGTCCGCGGTTCCTTCTTCCACCAAGAGCTGAGCCACTTCAAAGGAACGGATCCCGCCGACGAGGATGAGGGGGAGGTCAAGCATTTGCTTGAATTTCCTCGCCGTATCCCGGTAATAGGGTTCCGCCTCGGGGGAGGCGGCCTGGGTGGTGCGGGAGGGGATGAACTTGCCGGATTGCCGCGTGCCGCCGCTGAGTTCCACGCCGTCAAGACCTTTCTCCCCGAGGATACGGCAAATCTCCAGGGAATCCTCTTCGGTCAGACCATGGGAATTGAGAAAGTCCGCCGCATTGATCTTGATCAGAACCGGGAAGTCTGGGCCAGCGTATTCGCGGACGGCGTCAATCGTTTCGCACACGATCCGCGCGCGGTTGGACGGACCGCCACCGTACTCATCCTTCCGCTGATTGAAAGCGGGGGATAGAAACTGGCTTAGCAGAAAGCCATGGGCGGTATGGATCTGCACACCGTCGAAGCCGGCCTCCTTGGCGCGTCTTGCGGCCTGGCCGAAGGCTTCGACGACACGGTCAATATCGTCGTGCGTCATTTCGCGGCACGTTTCATCGTCGGCATTCTGCGCCGGAGAGGGGCCGATGGGCGTCTCACCCGTCAAAATGGAACGGGCCTGACAGCCCGCATGGGCAAGCTGGACAACCGTCTTGCCGCCCGCGTCATGGACACGCTTGGCCATGACGCTAAGCCCCTCGATCATCTCATCATTGTAGATTCCGAGCTGCCAAGGTCCGGCCTGTCCTTCCGTGCTGACATAGGCGTGACTGGTGATAACCAAGCCCACTTCGTTCGCGGCCAGTTCGCCCATCATGCCGGCAAGCGGCGGCGTACAACGGCCGTCTGCTTCGGCGATCCCTTCCCACGTCGCCGAACGGACAAACCGGTTCTTCACTTCGAGGGCGCCCAGCCGGGCGGCTTCAAACAGTTCAGGCATACGGTATTCCCCCTTCTTTCGCTTTCACTGCGTTCCCTAAGCCACGTTGTGTCTCATCCCCTTACGCTACCCTGTCAGAGGCCTTTGGCGCAAGCCGGCACATGTCACGCACCCTCTACACCTCGTCTTCTTCTCCGAGCAGTTCCTCATACACATCAGTCCAGAACAGGTGAGCGCCGGAGGCCGTTTGCGAAGCCACCATGATCGCTTCGGCGATTTCTTTCTTTGACGCGCCCGCTCGCAGGGCGTCCTTGGCGTGGGCCTTCACGCAATGCTCGCAGCGCGAGAGCACGCCCGCGGCCACCGCGATCAACTCCTTCGTCTTCTTGTCGAGCACGCCCTCCTTACTCACGGTGCTGTAGAACTCATACCAGCCCGCCGCATGTTCCGGGGCCTGCTTGCCAAACCAGTACTTCTGCATGGGATTTCTTTTCGTGGACATCCGGTGTCTCCTTCTTGGTTAAGTCCGCCATTGGCGCGCCGTTGGGATGCGCGCCGCCATTACGGCTTGTACATTAGCACATTCGAATGATAGTATCAAGTGGCCGCTTGGGACCTCAAACAAACGAAGGGCGCTGGAACCCCGCCGCCGCGGATGGCGGCCAGAGGGAAACACAACGAGTATGACCGAGCAATTCGAACCCACTCACCCATGGCGCGAACCGGCCGAACTCCTCCGCGTGCTGGGGCATCCCCTCCGGCTCGCGCTGCTGGCGGATCTACTCGAGGGACCCCGTTGCGTCACGGATTTGCAGCAACTGCTGAACGCGCGTCAGGCCAACATCTCGCAACATCTCGCCGTGCTGCGGCAGGCCCGGCTGGTGGGTTTCGAAGATGAAGGGAATATGCGCTGTTATTACCTGCGCCGTCCGGATCTCGTACGCGCGCTGCTGACGTTCTTGGGGGAAGACTATCCGGCGGTTTCATTCTCCAAACAAGAACTCAAGCAACGGGCCGCCCACCGCCGATAATAGTAGGGGGAGATATGAACAGCATTATAGCGCGCCTGTGTTCGGGCGCCGGTTGGAATACTTTACATTGTGCTATTATGCGCGCCGATGAAAAGGCAAGACGATCGCGTTTGATCACACCCGCCGGAAGATTGGTCTCGGGTTGAGAGCTGCGGGATGGATTTGTCATGGGAATAGCACGGTTCCAGGGGAAAACGCCATGAGCTTCGAGAGTAAGAATGCGGAAACATTCTTTCAGGTTGATGCGCCCGCCATTGTTGAACTGGAGCCCAAGAGGAAATCCGGCCCCCGGTACCGCACCGCGATTCGGGGGTGGCGGCCCGGCGTCTGCGTGCTGGTCGATTTGGTGAACGTGCCCGAGTTGCTTGCCATGCGTATGCAACCGGGACAGGCGGTGGCCGTGCGCTTTGTCGCGGAAGGCAAGGCCTGCGCATTCCTCAGCACCTTGCGTGATTGGCAGAGTAACCGCGAGTTTCCGCAAATGTGGTTGAGCTGGCCGGACAAGGTGGAGTATGTGCGAGTCCGGCGGCATGAGCGCGTCACTGTTAGCGCGTCTTGCGCCGTGAGGATGCCGGGCGGCCCGGAAACGGAAGGGCGTGTCCGGGACGTGAGCCGGGGCGGGTGCGCCATCGAACTCCCGGAAGATAGCACAATGGAACGAGACGCCAAATTGGCGATCTCGTTTGACCTGCCCGATGGCGCGCGTGTGGACAGCGCCGCCGCCGTGGCGCGCAGTGTTCGCCGGGAAGCTGGCGCGGTGATAGTGGGGTTATGTTTTGACGAGTCGCTGGATAAGGATACGGCGGCGGACATTGAATTCTTTGTTTCATCGACTTTGGAACGGCTTCGAGCGGCCCCGTCCTCCACGCAGCGGGTTCTGTTGTTGACATCGAAGCTATCGGGAGAGGATGCTTGTGTTGCGGCCTTGGACAACTTGGGATGCGAAGTGCACGTGGTGGAAGAGCCGGTGGACGCCTTCTTCCAGTTGCGTCTGAATCGGCCCGCCGTATTCGTGGCGGCGGCCGATGGGATCCTGCCCGGCGCCGAGGTGTGCCGCGTGGTGCGAGGAGATCGCTTTCTCAAGGGGCTTCCCATTGTGATCTACCGGGCGGGAGAGCCGGTGGATGACACCGGGAAAGAGGCGGTATTGGAGGCCGGGGCCA
>SKRY01000181.1 GCA_007118235.1 Candidatus Hydrogenedentota bacterium
CCGGCTTTCTCACCACCGACGAAACGGTCTTGCGGCAATGGCGCGACACCTTCGAGGCGGCGCGCCTGCGCAATATCGAGCCCGTCCCCGTGGTCCCGCTTCTCACAGGATCGCCTGAGCTTCTCGCCCGTGCGCCCGGCGCTGCCGAAGGCCACGTGGTCCGGAAATCCTTCACGCTTGAGGGCGAGTCGTGGCGAATGCTCGGCTGGGATCCCATTCAACGCGGCGGGGATGCGCCCATCCGCGTGCACTTCGAGGGGGAACGCATGGAAGAAGGGGTGGACTACGCCCTTGAACCAGCCGATCCCCTTTTTGCCGGTCCCGAGAATGAGCCAAGGGCGTGGATGATTCGCCGGCTCATGGGCGGAGCCATCCCGGATGGCGGCTCCATACAGGCCGAATTCGCGCGCGTCCCAGAAGACGCGCACGCCCTGTGCCCCAGCATGGAGCACACCCACCGCCTTTGGGCCGGAGTCTTGCGCCAACTCACGGCCATCCTTGAGCCTCGCTACATCCATCTTGGCCTGGACACGCTGGGTCCTTTTGGCGCGGACTGGCGCTGCCGGGAACGGGGCCTTTCGCGGGAGGCTTTGTTGCGCGAGGCCCTCAGCCGAATTGAGCATATAGCATCGGACCTTCAGCCGCCCCCACGCTTCATGGCGTGGGCCGATCTCTTCGATCCCCGAGGCGCGGGCCGGTTCACGGGATTCGCCAGGGACGAAATCCCCGCGCCATCCGGCCTGATGCTGCTCTTCCGTCCCACGGACCCCGAAGCGGCTCCGGCGGGCGCGCCGTCTTGGACACGCGCCAGGCGGGAACAGATGGCAGCCGTTACGCCCGCCGCGCCTCTTGCCGTGCATACGTGGATTGACGCTGCTCAGGCGAGAGACTTCAGCGGCATGTTTATTGAAGCTAACCCCAGCGTCTCAACGGAAGCCGTGGAACTGGCGTTGACCCGCGCCTGGAATCCGGATGAGCGCCGCGCGCCGTGGCCGGAAGGGCTTAACGCCTTCTTCGGCGCGCGGTTGCTGGAGCCCGATTTCGCGGAGGTGCTTGAAGCGCTCGTGGAGCACGCCAACCGCGAGACTCTGCGGGCCGTCCCCATAGCTGAACGGCGGCGGGCTTTCCGCGACTTGATGCGCGGCATGCGGGAGCGCCACGGAGAAGCCGCAACGCTCGGCTTGGTGGAGGCGCAATACGAGAACATCTTGCGTCACCTCGAACTTGAACAACGCTTCGTGGAAGAGCGATCTCGCAATCTAGCTCGCGACGTGGTTGACCTTGTGGAAGCACAGCACGCCCTCGATCCCACCGTCGGCGAGGAGCGAACCGAGATCATTCTCGCCACGGTGCGCCGGACCGGCTTGGTCGTGCCGTCCACGATTCTCTTCGGACAGCAGCTTCTCCCCTTGCGAGAACAAGCCCCTCCCTCGGGTCATCACGTTCTCCAGTTGCCGGGCGCGCCCGAGTTCGAGGATGGCGACGATGAGGTCTCGGCCCGCTACACATGGCCATCCCCCCAAGGCCCCATCATACGGGTCGACTTCGAGACCGTTGGCGCGTTGGAAGCATGGGTGGAAGTAGGAGAACCCGGCCTGGAGTCCCTGGACGAGGTCGAACGCGTGCGAACAACGGAACGGGGCGGCGTGCAGGGTCCCCTGTTTCCCCGCCCCATGCCAAAGGCCGCGTCCCTTCGCGTGAGCGTGCATGCGCCCGCCGAGGACGCCGTCTTGCGCAATCCCCGCGTCTTCGCCTTGAAGGAACCCGCCGTGACCACCATACGGAGCGTGTCTTCCCTGGACCCCGAACGGTTCCAAGCATTGGTGGCGGAGCGTGAGCCGAATGCCGAAGGCTTCGTGGTTGACGGAGAGCCCCGCTTTCCGGCGGCGCCGAGCCAAGTATGGCTTCTTCACGACAACCAAGCCCTGTGGGTGTATGCCGTGCTTCATGAGCCAAGGATGGACACCATGCTCGGCGAGATGGAGGAACGCGACGCCCCGCTCTGGGAGCAAGAAGCCTTCGAGGCCGCTTTGCGCATCGGGCAACGGCCGCCACAACGGTTTCTGGTGAATCCCCAGCGCGCCCGCTACGACAGCGAGGGAGGCGATGAGACCTGGCGGGCCACGTGGGACGCCACCGCCCGGTTGGGCAATGACCGTTGGATCGCCATGATGCGGCTGCCCTTCGAGACGCTAGGCGCGACACCCCGGAGCGGCGAGAATTGGCGCATGAATTTCATTCGCCACCGGCGCAACGTGCGCGACGAGGTCTCCGCTTGGGCCGTTGACTCCAGCGGACGTGGCCAAGCCTCGGCCTTCGCGCCGATTACGTTTGACTGAGGCGTTAACATTCGTCGAACAAGGCGCCTCCTTCGGGAATATGGAGACGGGGTCCACGGGTTCCTGACGTAAATTGGCGCATACATACCACCTCACATCGCGGATACCGACATAAGGAGAAGACACACATGGCGCGCTTAAAGGTAATCGAACCGGCGGAAGCCGAAGGCAAGGCCAAGGAACTGTTCGAGGGCCCCCTCAAAGAGATGCAAATCAACATCTTCAAGGGCATGGCCAATTCGCCCGCGGTGGTGCAGGCGTATCTCGGCATGGCGGGGGCGCTTTCAAAAGGATTGCTCACCACCAAGGAGTCTGAAGTCATCATGCTCGCGGTGGGCGAGGCAAACAAGTGCAACTACTGTGTGTGCGCGCACACCATGCTGGGAAAACAGGCCGGGCTGAGTGAAGAGGAAACCATCGCGGCCCGCAAGGGCGAACTCAAGGATCCCAAGCTGGCCGCTCTGGCTAAGTTCGCTTTGGCGCTTCATGAGAAAAAAGGTTGGGTTTCCGACGAGGACCTGGCCGCGTTTCGGAACGCGGGCTACACCGATGGCCACATAGCGGAGGTTGTGGCGAATTACGCCCTGAGCACATTCACCAACTACTTCAACCATGTCAATGACACCGACGTCGACGTGCCCGCCGCCCCCGCGCTCTGACGCCCTAAGCCAATATAGAGAAACAGCGCGGATTTCTGGCTGAGCCGGGAGCATCCGCGCTGTTTCTATGTTCTGATTCTCGGATCCCTCGGCCCACTACGCCGCGGGAGACCGCCTTCTCATTCTGACTGCTCGATTGCAAGAGTCACATGCGACAGGGGCGATTCGGTTACTCGTTTTCCACCGTCAGCGGAATATCTTCCGGCCGCAAGCCCGGCTTGTACGCATCATCCCCGAAGCCGGAGGGTTCGGGGTCGTACTCGAGGAACGGCTCGGCGTTGAGGCCCTGCACGGGAATCCGGTCTTGCTCGCCCACGGCCCAAAAGATCCCCTGAAGCGAAAGCCTTCGCAGGTACTCGTTGTGAAAGTCCTCGGCGGCGCCCATGGTGGTGAAAAAGGTCCTTCCGCCGCCATAGGCTTCGGTGCGCGTGTGGGTCCAAGCGACCGGGTGCGGGTCAGCGAAGTGTTCGCCGTCCGGCTCGGCGCCTTCCACCGCACGGCCCGTCATCAGGGGCTGCACATTTTCATGCACATGCTCTTCGGCGTTGTAGAGCCAACTGCGCACATGAAACGGCTCAATGCCATTGAGGATTGGGTGATCCGCTCTCTCTTCGATCAGAAACGCGTCCGTTGAACTATCCGCGCCATGGTGGCTGATCCACCGCAAACCGAGCACTTCGTGCGGCCATTCGGTGTTCAGATGCTCATACTCGTGATCCTCGGGGTATTCGAAAGGCAACACCGTGGGACGGAACCC
>SKRY01000248.1 GCA_007118235.1 Candidatus Hydrogenedentota bacterium
AAAGTAGCAAAACGCAGGCCAATGTGGAGCGGCGCCCATAACTGCTTGATGCATGGGGACTTACGCAAATCGGCGCTTTCACACCGGGTGGTCATCCCTGACCCAAGCTGTACGAAAGCGTGTCACTCCCTGCCATGACTTAGTCAAGCGTGACAACTATCGCACCCCGACAGAGAAACAGATGATCCGTGTCAACCGGACTTTCCGAGAAACAGGTCCGAGCCCCACGTGATGGCGCTGGCCGGGGTTAACACCGCTCTTATTCGGGGGGCGCCTCGGCGGGATCAAACGGGATGTTATTCGTCTGGAATTGTTTGAGCAGGTCTTCTTTGTCCATCGCCTTGGTGTAGGCCTCAAGGGGGTCGACGACATCGTCCTTCACCAGATTCGAGAGCTGTTCGTTGAGCAGGGTCATGCCTTCCCGTTTGCCAGTCTGCATGATGCTCATGATCTGGCTGGTCTTCCCTTCGCGGATGAGGGCGGACACCGCCGGATTCACCACGAGCACCTCGATGGCCGCCACACGCCCGCCGCCTTTTCTCTTGAGCAGATTCTGTGCGATGACGCCTTTCAGGGCGGTGGACAGCATGGTGCGGATTTGCTGCTGCTGTTCGTGGGGAAACTGATCAATGAGCCGGTCCACGGTGGAAATGGCCGTGGTCGTGTGCAGCGTGCCAAACACGAGGTGGCCGGTTTCGGCGGTCTCGATGGCGATGTGGGTGGTTTCGAGGTCGCGCATCTCGCCCACGAGCACGATGTCGGGATCCTCGCGCAAGGCCGCCCGCAACGCGGCCTTAAATCCGGTGGTGTGGGTTCCCACCTCGCGTTGGTTGATGAGGCAACGTTTGTTGCGGTGGACAAACTCGATGGGGTCTTCAATGGTAATAATGTGTTCGCTGCGGTTGGCGTTGATGTCATCTATCAACGCGGCCAGGGTGGTCGATTTCCCGCTTCCCGTCGGCCCCGTCACCAAGATCAGGCCCCGGTTCAACTTGCTGAACTGCTTCACCGCTGGGGGCAGCCCCAGTTGTTCCGCGGACAGGATTTCCGTGGGGATTATCCGGAAAACGCCCCCAATCCCCTTGTGATCGCGGAAGATGTTGCACCGAAAACGGCCCACGCCGGGTATTTCGTAAGCGAAATCCGTATCGTTGCGCTCGTTGAACTCCCGCTCGTTCGCTTCCGGCATGATCTCGTACAGTAACGTGTTCGCGGTCCGCGCGTCGATGGGTTCGGCGCTGCGCACGCCGGCCACGCTGCCGTCCTTACGCAAGATGGGTTTGCATCCCGTGCAGAAATGCAGGTCGGAAGCCCCATGATTCACCATGAGTTCCAGGTATTGATCAATCTGCGCCATTGCGGGTTCTCCTTTCGCATATCGCCTGAGGTGGAGAGCAAAGCCTAGCACGGATTTCCGTTTCAAGCAAAGCAGGGAGGACGGGAATTCTCCTCAACAGTCACGCCTCCTGGAGACACCCGGCGCACCGCGTTGTTTGACACCATGTGGCGGCGGAATGTATATTTGCTCTACATTATCAACCTTATATGTTGACTAAGGTTTGGCGCGGCCAAGAGGCGCAAATTACGAGAGGAGCGAATTAATGGAGTTGGATCGTATTTCGCAACATGAGTCGGTGCGGCGGATGTACCAGCGCATCCGGCGGGATGGGCTAACGAACATCTGGGACCGCTATGAAGCCCAAGGATTCCGGGACGACATAGACAGCCGATGTCCTTACTGCATGGGCGGCGTCCGGTGCGATCTCTGCTCGAACGGGCCGTGCCGGGCCGATGCCGAGACAGACAAACGCGGCGTGTGCGGGATCAAGGCCGATGGCATGGCCATGCGGATGATGGCGCTGCGCAACGTCATGGGAGTAACCACCTACCATTATCACACCGACGAGACCATCAAGACGTTGCGGGCCACCGCCAAGGGCGAAACGCCGTACCGTATCCGGGAGCCGGAGAAACTGAAGGATTTCGCCGGCCGCCTTGGGTTGGACACAGATAAGGAGCCTGCTCAGCTCGCCCTGGATCTGGCGGATTTTGTCGAGACCGATTTCAATCGCAGGGCGGATGAGCCGAGCCTTATCGTCGAGCGGCTCGCGCCGGAGGAACGTAAGGCCACGTGGAGGAAATTGGACATCTTCCCGGGCGGGGTGCATGGAGAGGTTCAGCGCACCACCTCCTCGTGTCTGACGAATGTGGATGGGTATTATGTGACGTTGGCCTTGAAGGCCATGCGGCTGGGGGTGGCGATGGCGTATCAGTCCCAGATCGTGACAGAGTACTGCCAAGACATCCTGTACGGCATACCCAGGCCGCACACCGCGCGGGTGGATCTTGGGGTCCTGGACCCGGGATACGTCAATGCTCTGGTGAATGGCCACGAACCGTTCCTCGGGTTCGCCATGGTCCAATTGGCCCGTGAGCAAGAGTGGCAGGACAAGGCCAAGGCGGCTGGCGCCAAGGGATTGCGGATCATCGCCAACATCGAGACGGGCCAGGAGATGATCCAGCGCTGGGAAATGGACGACGTCTTTTACGGTTTTACAGGCAATTGGATTAGCCAGGAAGCGATCTTGGCCTCGGGCAGCGTGGATCTTTTCGCGTGCGATATGAATTGCTCCATGCCGGTGGATCCGGAGTACGCCAAGACGTATCAATTTGATCTACTGCCGGTGAGCGATTTGGTCAGCTTCGAGGGGATCGAGGACCGAATCAACTATGAGCCCGCCAAGGCCGGCGAACAGGCGGCGGAGCTGTTGGATAGGGCGATCAGCAACTTCCCGAAGAGAGAAGCGAAGGTAAGCCCCATCACCGGTTTGCCCACCAGGGAGGCCACGGTGGGATTCTCAACGGAGAGCATCGTGGAGGCCTTGGGAGGGACCCTCGACCCACTGCTGGAGGCGCTCACGGACGGGGCCATTCGGGGCGTCGCCGGATTCGTGTCATGCACCACGCTGCGTGACACGGGTCAGGATGTGCACAGCGTGCGGATGGCCAAGGAACTGATCCAGCGCGACATCCTCGTGCTGTCCATGGGCTGCGGCAACGCGGCCATGCAAGTGGGCGGACTTTGCAGCCCCGAGGCCGCCGAGATGGCGGGGCCAGGGTTGAAGGCGCTTTGCGAGAAATTGGGTGTGCCTCCGGTTCTGAGCTATGGCACATGCACCGACACCGGTCGAATCGCGGACTTGATCCATTCGGTATCCAACGCGCTGGGCGGGGTCGCCGTACCCGACCTGCCGGTGGTGGCCGTTGCTCCGGAGTACATGGAGCAGAAGGCGACCATCGACGCCATCTTCGCTCTCGCGTACGGACTCTATACCTATGTCAACCCCATCCCCAATATCACCGGCGGGCCGAACTTGGTGAAGCTTCTGACCGAGGACTTGGCCGAGATCACCGGTGGACTGCTCAATGTGGAGCAAGACGCCACGAAGGCCGCGGACGATCTGCTGCATCACATCGAATCGCGGCGCGCCAAGCTTGGCCTAAGCTGTAGCGCCATCGCGGCGGGCTAACGCAAATCGCCGGGCAATGAACAAAGAGACGCGGATCGCCCTGATCCGCGTCTCTTCGTGATTTGGCGCGCTTGCGTATGGGGAACCCTCGGACAGATTCCTTGCTAGAAGCCCGGCCAGAAACCGCCCTTTTTGAGGAACTGCCGGACCCAGTGAGCGGTGTCATGCCGCCATAGGGCAGTTGTGTATGATCGGCTTCGAGTTTGGCTTGGCTGGGCGGGGGAG
>SKRY01000337.1 GCA_007118235.1 Candidatus Hydrogenedentota bacterium
CAATCCGTCTGCTCGAGCACGGCGAGAATCCTTTGCCGGGACGCGCCAGCGTCCTCGTCCGGGGACGCTGGGGCGGAAGCAACCGTGCGGCCCCGGTAGCCACCCCCTAGAATCTCGGGCGGAAGATGCCGGGGAAGAATGGCTGGCTCATGACATATAATAAACGCTCTTTCCATGCAATTCTCAAGTTCGCGAATGTTGCCGGGCCAATGGTAGTCCATGAACACCGACATCGTCTCTGGGGCGACGCCCGTGATTTCCTTCTTGAACGCCCGGTTGAACCGCCGGCAGAAGTGATCCACGAGAAGCGGGATGTCTTCGCGCCGTTCCCGTAGCGGAGGAAGCTCCAACCGTATGACGTTCAGGCGGTAATAGAGGTCCTGCCGGAACTCGCCTTCGAGGATCTTTTCCTCGAGACTCCGGTTCGTGCTGGCCAGAATTCGCACATCGCTCTTCACCGGCGAGCTATCACCGACCCGCTCGAATTCCCCCTCCTGAAGCACGCGCAGCAAGCGAAGTTGAAGACGGGGCGAGATGTCGCCGATCTCGTCCAGCAGCAGCGTCCCCTTGTGCGCCGCCTCGAACCGGCCCGCGCGATCCCGGACCGCGCCCGTGAACGCTCCCTTCACGTGGCCGAACAACTCACTCTCGAGGATGTTCTCGGACAACGCCGCGCAATTCACGCGGACAAATGGGCCCCGCGCCCGGCTGCTGGCATGATGGATCGCGGCGGCCACCAGTTCCTTGCCCGTGCCGCTCTCTCCGCAGATGAGCACCGTGGAGTCCGTGTCGGCGAGTTCCTCGATCAGCGTGAAGATCTCGCGCATCTGGGCGCTCTTGCCGATCATGTCGCGGTACTGCTGACTCTCCTCGAGCTGTTGTTCGAGCCGGACAAGCCGCGTTACGTCCCGCAGCGTAAGCACCGCCCCCGTGAACGCCTTGTTCTCCCCCACCAGCGGCGCCGTGTTCACCATGACCACCCGCTCCCCTTTCCGGGGCAGACAAAACTCGACGCGCGTATCCTGCACCGCCTCATGGGTTTGCAGGGTCTTCTCCAGCGCCTGCTGCGCGGGCTGAAGCTCGCCCGGAAGGAACTCCGGAAACGGGCGTCCTTCCAAGTCCTCCGTGATGCCCAGGATATCCATGCCCGCTTGGTTGACTTGGCGAATGCGCATCTCGGCATCCACGGTGATGAGTCCATCCTGAACGCTATTGAAAATGGCGTTCAACTCCCGGTGGTACTGGCTCGCGCGCGCGGCGTACGCGTCCCGCTCCTCTCCAAGGCGCTTGCTTTCCAGCGCCAGGCGCACGGTTCGGGTCAAGGTATCCCCTCTCACGGGCTTGGAGATGTAATCGAACGCGCCGAGGCGAACCGCCTCCGCCGCGGTTTCCACGTTGGGCTCCCCAGTGATCATGATGACGGGACAACGCATCCCCTCCTCCCGAATGGTTCGCAAGAGATCCACGCCGTTCTTGCCCGGCAACAGGATATCGGTCACGATCACATCGAAGGTCTGCTTACGGATGCATTCCATCGCCTCGCCATAGTCCGCGGCCGTCACGGCGGCGTACCCCTTGTTCTTGAGGAACTGGGCAAACGTCAGCCGAAGCACGGCCTCATCTTCCACCACAAGCACCCAGGTTGTCTCTTGCGAATCGGCAGTATTCATTCCGCGCGCGTTCCCGTGTCGACGGCCTCGCTATCAAGGGGGAGATCCACATGGAACCGGGAAAACCGCCCGGGTTCGCTCTCCACCGATATCACGCCCCCGTGTTCCTTCACAATCCCGTCGGAAACGGACAGCCCGAGTCCCGTGCCGCGGTCGCGGCCCTTGGTGGTGAAGAACGGATCAAAAAGCCGGTCGATGTGGGTGGGTTCAATGCCGCTTCCGAAGTCCTCAACGGTTATCCGCACAAAGGACCGGCCTCCGTAGTCCATGGGGGCCGCCCGGATGCACAACTTTTTGTCGGGGTGTCCCTTGGGAAAACGCTCGTCCAAGGCGTACAGCGCGTTGATGATCAAATTCATGATCACCTGCTGCAATTGCTCACTGCGGCAGTTAAGCTCCGGCAAATCCTCGGGGATGTCCACCTCGAGTTCAACGTTGGACTTGGCGATTTTCTTCCGGGTCAGCGAGAGGACCGATTCCACGATATCGCACAGGCGGGCCGGGCTGTGGGTCTCCCGGTCCTGGCGGCTGAACATCAAGAGGTCCCGCGCGATCTTGGCGATGCGCTCGGCTTCCGAGCGGGCTAGTTCAGCGAACTGCCGCTCTTGGGAATCCGCCGCCGTCATTTCCATGATGATATCCGCACAGTTGATGATGGAGTTCACGGGATTGTTTATCTCATGCCCCACGCCCGCCGCCAGCTCGCCTATCGAGGCCAGCTTGGATGCTTGAATCACCTTCGACTCGGCTTCCCGGCGCTCGACCAGTTCCCCCAGCGTCCGGGCGATGGCCTCGATGAGATCCTTCTCTTCTCCAAGAAAGGGGCCATGCTCCCGCGGAGGCCGCTCCTCAAGGTAGTACACCTCGACATCTCCCCGCTTGCGGCCCGCCACCGTGATGGAAGCCGAAATGCTCCAGGGGGTTTCGTCGAAGGTGGTGGTTCGATACACATGATCGTCGAAGGTGATGCAAACGCGGGCAATGTCGGGATAAAGAAGGGCGGGGCGCACAAGCCGCACCACCTCGCGGAAGATGTCGCTGAGCATGTCGCGCGACCGGACCACCTCGCCCACGCGATATAAGCAGGTCGTTTCGATGTTGCGCTTGTTCAAGTCGCGCAAGACCCGCTCCTTTTCCTGTTGCACCTGCTTACGCTGACTAATGTCGTGGACAATGCCGGTGAAAAGCCGCCGGTTGCCCATGCGGACTTCACTCACGGCCAACTCGATGGGAAACACCGTGCCGTCCTTGTGGCGGCCCACCAATTCCCGGCCGATCCCGATGATTTTCCCGGCGCCCGTCCTGCGATAATTGGCGAGATAGGAGTCGTGCTCCTCCCGGTACGGCGAAGGCATCAGGAGCTTCACATTCTCGCCCTGGACCTCCCCCGCCTTGTACCCGAAGAGCCGCTCCGCCGCGGGATTGAAATACTCGATCCGCCCATAGTCATCGATCGTGATGATCCCATCAACCGCCGTCTCGACAATGGCCCGGGTCCACTCATCGCTTTCCCAGAGCACTTTGTGAATGCCCTTCGGTTTGTCGAGGGGTTGCACAACCAGGAGGGCGGAGCGGATCTCGCCATCGAGATCCCGTTTCGGCTCCATGTTCACGGAGACATCAATGGGAGGCTTGTTCTTGCGGAGATGGACGGTCTTGTAGTGGCGAAAGGATTCCCCCCGCTTGAGCCGCTCCATGTGCTGCCGAAAGGCGACCGCCTTCTCCTGTGGCATCAGTTCAAGGATGGACCGGCCCGCCAATTCTCCGGCCGCGTAGCCATAGACACGCTCCGCCCCCAGGTTCCACGAGCGGATCCCCCCGTCCATCCCCACTTCGATCAGGGGACGCTGCTCGGCGACATTACCCGCGGGATCAGGCGGGTCGCTGTTCCCGCGGCCAGAAGAGGTGGAATGCTGTGTCATAGTTTGGTTGTGTGGTGCGCTCCTTCGATCTTGCGGGGCTCATCGTGTTGCCGCCACCCGCAATCATTGTAGTCCATGGCCTGCTTCTCCCGCAACGGCGCCAACAGGCCTCAAACACGGGCCCGAAAGACGCGCCACCTCACGGCCAAGACCAACCG
>SKRY01000231.1 GCA_007118235.1 Candidatus Hydrogenedentota bacterium
GTGCAGTTGATGCTGAAGACCACCGGCAACAGCTCGCCGTTGCTCAAAGCGTTCACATTGTTCGTGTGAAGGGGCGGATGCCCCCACCCATGACGCCAGCCATGGTCGCGGTGCAGGATAAGGAAGCGGCCCGCGTGAAACGCGTCCATGACATCGTCCCGTGTTCCGTCCCAAGCGAACCCGCTGCCCGGTCCGATGGCGCTGGGCAGGGGCGTCCCGTCGTAGTAGTACCGGGGCGTGGTATCGGGATGGGTATAGGCGGCGTCAATCGTTCGCTCGTAAATGCGTTCCACGCTGTAGCCTTGAGTCGCCACGGCATTCCGCGCGAATTCGGCGGCTTCCGTGAAGGTGCGCTGCGCCGTGCCCGGCTGCGGGACATCCAGCCGGAACCCTTGGAACTGAGCGGCCAGCGTGATGTTCTCGTAGAAGGCCGCGTTGGGCGGCGGAGCGGATTCGTAGAGGATGATCTTATCCACCACCGCTTGCGCTTGTTCCGCGTTCCGGACCGGGATGCGCCCCACGGCGAAGGTTGGAACCATGGAATCCCCGCCACCCGGGGCCGTCAACACGGCATAGGGCCAGTCGGTGCCGATTGCTCCCCATATTCCCGTGCGTATGAACGGCTGAATATGGTCTGAATCGCCCAGGAGCAGGATGTAGGAAGGTTTCACCAACGCAGTGTGGTAGTAGTTCTCGATGAAGGCCTTGATCTCCGTGTTGGTCTGCCGGCCGGAGATCCCAGATCCAATGCCTCCATGAAAGATAGCCGTGGACAAGCCCTTTTCAAGCTTCCACTCCCGCAGCGCGCTGGCCGCGTCGGCGAAATCCGGATGCGTGATAATCACGAATTCCGCGCCGAAACGGGTGGGTTCGATGATGATGGGCCCCAACTCAAGCACGGGTCCCCAGTTCAGCAGCGGTCCCGTGTAGACTGGAAACCGCTCGAAGTTCGTGAACGGGGCCCTGGTGAAGCTTTCCTCGCCGCCGGAGAAACGAATGTCATACCGAATCTCGTCGAAAAGCTCCAACGTGTTCCGGAGCGGGTTGTACTGTCCCGCGAAAACTTCCACCTGAACCAAATCCATGCCGCGGGCTTGCCCCATGGGGGTAATGCTCACCGGCTTGTCCGGGTAGGGGGCGTCGGTGGCGTACACTTCGAGGTCCTGCACGAAAGGACGATCCCCAAAGAACTCGAGGGGCGGCTTATCATCGCCCGGATAAATCTGGTCCCATGGGTGGTCTTGAACCGGGAAGAGGTTGACCGACATTCTCGTGGCAGTGCGGGGCGCGATCTCCACGTCGATGCTAGCGCCCAAGGGCACCGCGACGAGTTCCCGCACGGAGGGAATGCCCGGTTTGCCCGGTTCGCCGGCTTGAGCGTCCACGCCCGGGAACTGCAATTCCGTGAAGACTTCCTCCTCGCCGTCCAGGTTTTCCCGGATGACCGGCCAGAGTTGGGGCGCGCCCATCTTGACCAGCCCGGCAACCCCTTCGACAGTGGCTTCGTCCACGGTGGTCTCCGGCGGCTCTTCCACGCCGGGATATGCCGCGCAAGGATCGTCCGCCGTGGCTAGCATGCGGTATTGCAATTGACGCCCTTGCGCTTGAAGGAATTCCGCATGGCCCAGAGGCGCATCGGGCGCGAACCCCGCTTCGCCTCTCGCCACAAGTTCGTCCCGGAGGTCCGCGGCTTCCTCAAGATAGTCCTCCAGGATCTCCGCCGCGGGACAGGGGCCTTGCAGGGCGAACGCCTTCCGGGCATCCTCCAGGCTGGTTTCCATTCGTTCGCGCCGTTCGCCGTCCAGCACGTCGCCCGGCACTCCCTTCAGATGCTCAATGGTCAGCATGACATGCTCAAGGACTTCCGCCTCGATCACCGGCAAGACGGTCACGATCACCGTGGCTTCCGCGCCGCTTCGCGAGCCACGCGCCACAACCGACGCCTCGCCCGGCGTAACCCCCATCACCAGGCCTTGATCGTCCACCGTGGCGATGGCCGGGTGGCCGGAACTCCAGTTGATTACGTCCTGCGCCCGTGTGGATGAACCCGACAACTGAACGCTGTCCTCCACATGGATCGTGGCCGTGGTTGGCGTAATGCTAACCTGCGCGGGCCGGGGACAACCCGCCAGCAGCAGCACCAGAACCGCCGCCATGCATACCGCGCCTACGTGACGCACCCCTGTCGCCTTCATGACGAAGCACCTCCTCACCAATTACCGATGCCCTAAACCATGCCGGTGCTTTCAACCCGTCCCGCCGTCCGCCGGCGCCGGAAAAGCGGCACGCGTCGCGGTCTTCTCACTTTTCAATTGTAACCTCTCACGGAAACAATGTCAAGATAAATTTATATAAAATGTATTCCAGGAATTCTGTTGCCTGATAGGGCGGGATGGCGCACTTTTCCAACGTGAACCAACGAAGGGGGACGTTGAGCAGGATCATTCCACTTGGAATCACCCCGGCGAACAGGGCGCCCAGCGGCACGCCGGATCAGTTCAGGTCTTCCAGCGCGGTTTCACCGGCGCACAAATCATGGAGTTGTCGCGCCGTCACGGATTCCCCGTTCACTTCGCTCCGGATATAGCCCCGGCGCATCACCACAATGCGGTGACACAGCGCGGCGAGCGCGTCCAGCTCGCTCGAGACCCAGACTACGCCCACGCCATTGCTGCTCAACTCGGCAATTCGCCGCCAGATGCGCCGCCGGGTATGGGTGTTCACGCCCCGGGCGGGTTCGTCCAGCAACAAGACGCGCGCATCCCGGTCGAACCACTGCTCGATGCGAGGGCACGGCCCCTTTACGGCGCCCGCTGCGTACGCCAGACCAAGCCGCTTCATTCGCCTCGGTGTGGGCCGGATGATGCGCTGACCGCCCGTGGTGACCACGCCCGCATCGATGGGATCCGTTCCCATGATCGCGCGGAGCAGTTCGGTCTGGCCCGCGCCGCGAAGGCCCGCAATCCCCACGATCTCCCCCGCGCTCGCGGATAGGTCCACGCCGTAAAAGGCCCCGCGCCGCGTCAAACCCTCGGCCTTCAACACGGGATGCCGCTGTCGCCACAGAGGCGGCCGCTCAAGATGCTCGGCAGCGTTGCCGGCCATCAATTCCGGAACCCGCTGGGGCGTGGCTTCGTCCACAGGCAGGGTGGCCGCGAGGACGCCGTCGCGCAATACGCTGACACAGTGCGCCACGTCGCGCAGCTCATGTAAATGGGGCGAGAGATACGCCACCGCCGCGCCCTGTTTCACGAGCCGCCGGATGAGCCGGAACAGGATTTCCCGTTCCCCTTGGGTCAACGCCGACGCCGGATCATCGAGCACCAGCAGCGCCGGCGTGCGGGCCACCGCCTTGGCGATCTCGAGCAACTGCCGTTCCGCCGCACCAAGACGGCGGACCTTGCGGCGCGCCTCCAGGGGAATGCCAAAGTCTTCGAGCACCCGCCGCGCGCGCAGGTAGAGCGTGGGCCGATCAACCGCCAAGCCGCACCATTTCCGGGGCATGTGGCCGAGAAACATGTTCTCACCCACCGTCATCGCGGGGTTCAGGTTAAATGCTTGGTGAGCCGTCACGATGTCATGGCGAAACGCGCTGCCGGGCGTGTCCAGCACAACCTGACGGCCCCCTACTTCGACATGCCCGCTCGTGGGCTGAATCGCGCCTGCAAGAATACCCGCCAACGTGCTCTTACCTGCCCCGCTCTCGCCAATGACACCGTGAACCTCGCCGGAACGAAAGCTCAGGGAAAC
>SKRY01000383.1 GCA_007118235.1 Candidatus Hydrogenedentota bacterium
AATGACGCGCAGGGTGCGCCGCGAATGCCGCACAAGCCACGCGAGTTTGCTTAGATCATCCGACATCAGGGCCACGTCCGCCGTCTCGATGGCGGCGTCGGTCCCGGCCGCGCCCATGGCGACGCCAAAACTCGCCGCGGCCATCGCGGGGGCGTCGTTGATGCCATCGCCCACCATGGCCGCGCTTCCGTGTCGCTCGACAAGCTGCTCGACGGCGCGGACCTTGTCCTCGGGCAACAGCTCGGCTTCGTAGCGGTCCACCCCCGCCGCCTCGGCGACAGCCCGCGCGGTCCCCTTGTTGTCGCCGGTGAGCATGACAATCTCGACGATGCCGGCGTCTTTCAACGCGGCGATGGCCCTCGGCGCTTCCGGCCGGATGCTGTCCGCCACGCTGATGAGACCGCAGACGTGTTCGTCGTTGCCCACAAGCACCACGGAATGGCCCGCGTCCTCGAGTTCAAAGGCCTTGGCGTGGGCCTCCTTCTCTTCGGGGGCCTGGCTAACGGCGAAGCGGTGATTGCCAATCCAAAACCGGCGGCCGTCAATCCAGGCTTCCGCCCCTTGCCCGGTGATCGCCTTAAAATCCGCGGCTTCTAGAGGCGTTATGGCCAACTGATCGGCCTCGCGCACCACGGCGCGGGCGATGGGATGCTCGCTCATCGACTCCAGGGCGGCCGCCCGGGCAAGCAATTCCGCCTCAGTATGCCCGTTCAAGGGGGACACCGTTTGCACCGCGGGCCGGCCCCGGGTGAGCGTGCCGGTCTTATCCATCGCCAAGGCCTTGAGACGCGCGGGCGCTTCAAGAAACACGCCGCCCTTCACCAGCACGCCCGCCTTGGCCGAAGCCGTGAGCCCCGCCACAATGCTTATGGGGGTGGAGATGACCAGCGCGCAGGGGCAGGCGATCACCAGCAACACCAAGCCGTTGTAGATGGCCTCGCTCCATGGGGTTCCCACGGCGAAGGGCGGTATCAGCGCCATGGCAAGGGCCAGCGCCAACATCGCGGGCGTGTAGTAGCGGGCGAACGTCTCGACCCATTGGTCAATGGGCGCCCGGCGCGATTGCGCTTCCTCCACCATGCGGATGATGCGGGCGAGCGTGGTGTCGGAGGCGGCCTTGGTGACGCGGAACTCAAAGGCCCCTTCGTTGTTGATGCTGCCCGCGAACACCTCGCTGCCCAGCTCCTTGGTCACGGGGACGGATTCACCCGTAATCGGGGCTTGATTCACCGAGGTGCTCCCCTTGGTCACCACGCCGTCCAGCGGGATCCGTTCGCCCGGCCGCACGGCAACCACCGCCTCCACGGGCACGTCCTCCACCGCCTTCTCTTCCATGCAGCCGTCATGGGGACACACGACCCGCGCCCGCGTGGGGCTCAACGCCATGAGCGCCTGGATGGCGTTGCGCGCGCGGGAGACGCTCCACGATTCGAGCAACAACGCCAAGGCGAATAGAAACGTGACCGTGGCCGCCTCGAACCATTCCCCAATGGCCGCCGCGCCTAGGACCGCCACCGTCATGAGCAGGTTCATATCGGGCCGGAGCCGCCGCGCGGCGAGGACGGCCTTTGGGAAGATGTACCAGATGCCGGTGACAATGGCGGCCGCGTAAAGGAGTTGGGCCAGCAAGGGATGGCCCGCTTCCCCTCCGCCCGTCAAAGCGAGCGCCCACCCAACGCGCGCGGCGTGATAGGCTAATGCGCCCAGCAACAACACGCCGCTGACGGCGCAAAGAATCGCCCGGCCGTGATTGCGCCAAAACGCGCCCGGCCCTTCCTCCGGCGCCGCGCCGGGCGTCCAGGGTTCCGCATACATCCCCGTACGCCGAACGGCCTCCAAGACCGCTTCGGGTGAAGGAGCCGGCGTCTCCTCGGAGATGGTCATGCGGCCGTTGAGGAGATCAAAAGCGAGGTACTCCGCGCCGCCTACGACGGGACCCACTTCCCGCTTCAGCAGGGCGATCTCCTCGGCGCAATCCATGCCGCGGATTTTGTAGACACGTTGCGACATTCGCATACTCCGGGGGAAACGATGAAGCTCAGGACACACACCTAAGGCGAACGCTCATTGTAGCGCATTTATTCACCCGGGGGAACAGAGCCGTCTTCGCCCAATCGCGAGGAGGAATCGTTAGGGCTCGCCGCCCTGGCGCAACCTCTGAATGGCCTGGTTCGCCAACTCGTCACAGCGCTCATTCTCCACGTTCCCGGCGTGTCCCTTGACCCAGCGCCACTCCACGTCATGCTCTTGAATCAGCTCGTCCAGCCGCCGCCAGAGGTCCTCGTTCTTCACGGCGCCGCCCTTGCGTTTCCAGCCGCGCCGTTTCCAGTTGGGCAGCCACTGCGTGATGCCCTTTTGAAGGTATTCGGAGTCGGTATGCAGCACAACGGCGCAGGGCCGCTTGAGCGTTTCCAGCGCCTTGATGGCCGCGGTCAGCTCCATCCGGTTGTTCGTGCTTTGATATTCGCCGCCGGACAGTTCCTTGCGGCGGTCCTTGTAGGACAAGACCGCGCCCCATCCGCCCACGCCCGGATTGGGGTCGCATCCGCCGTCTGTGAAGATAATGATTTTGTCGCTATTGTCTTTGGTCACTAGGAGACTGCCTCGCGGTGCGGAATTGTGAAGAGGTTAGGCGTTTGGCGCTGGCGGGCGGATGGCCCGGACGCGGTACACGATAATGACGAGATAGAGGCCGCCAAGGATGAGCGCGATGGACACGGCCAGGCGCCAGGTAATGGGTTCATCAAGGAAAAAGGCCCCCAGCACTGTGGCGAGCGGCGGTTTCAGCAGAATGATGCTGGCCGCCTGGGTAGCGTCCACACGCGCGAGTCCCATGAAAAAGAACAGGTAAGCGAAGCCCGTGATGCCAATGGAAAGGTAGAGCAACGGGAGCCACAGTTCCCGCCAGTTCGCCAAATAGGAAAAATCGCCATGAATCAACGCGATGGGAATGAAATAGGCGCCGCCCAACCCGGCGCACAACGCGACGATGGGCAGGCCGGCGTAAGGCCCGGCGAACTTCTTCACGGCCACGGTGAAAAAGGAAAAGCAGAACACAAACACAAAGGCCAAGGTGAAGCCGAGCAACGTGAACACCTCGGACCGTTCACTGGTCGCCAACACGATCAGCCGCCCAAACCTCAGCAGGACTCCTATAAGCTTGAGACCTGTCAAGGGTTCGCGCAACATAACGGCCCCAAGGACGGCCACCATGATGGGATTGGCCCCAAAGAGCGTTGCCACGACGCCGGCGCCCGCGTGTTCCAAGCTATATTGAAAGCAGATATTGGCCACCGTCATCCCGATCAACGCCATCCATGCCGCGTGCAGCACAATCTGGCGGTTGAGCCGCAGCTCCCGCCGCCTCAGCTCCCCCGGCAGAAACGCCAATAGAAACAGGCCGCCTGCGACAAAGCGCAACGCGCCGAGCTGAAGGGCGGGTATATCATCCACAATGAACCGGACAACAACCTCGGCCGTGCTCCAAAGCACCATGGCTAGGAACACATAGAGAAATCCGATTCGGCGGTGGACAGTGGCGGAACTCATTACGGCAGCGCCTTTCCGTTGATTCAGCGATCGGGATCGCGTTTGTCCGGCCAGGCTGTTGACTTGACTTGGGAGGGCTCACCAAAACGGACCGCATTGTGGCAAAGCTGGCCGCAAAAGTAAAGCCAAGACGGATTTGAGCAGGGCGCGCCAGTTGAAGTACTGTTAC
>SKRY01000494.1 GCA_007118235.1 Candidatus Hydrogenedentota bacterium
CCTACCTCGAAATCGACATCGATCGCGAGGCCGTCGGCAACTATGGCTTGAGCATCGTGGATGTGCAGGACGTCATCAGCACGGCCATCGGCGGCCAAACCGTCACGAGGACAGTCGAGGGGCGGGAGCGCTTCCCGGTTCGGGTCCGCTACCAACGGGAATTGCGCAACGAAATCGAGGATCTCGAGCGCGTTCTTGTCCCCGGCCAAGATGGCTCACAGGTCCCGCTGTCTTACGTGGCCGATGTGGAATACGTCCGGGGTCCCCAAGTGATCAAAAGCGAGGACACCTTCCTCGTGGCGTATGTCACCTTTGGGCCGGCGGCGGGCATGACCGAGGTGGACGTCGTCGAGGAAGCCCAAGCCCATCTCGACGAGCTTATCGAGCGGGGTGAGTTGAGCATTCCGGCCGGAGTGAGCTACACCTTCGCAGGGGAATACGAGCACCAGGTGCGGGCGGCCCAAACCCTGGCGGTGGTGCTGCCCGTGGCGCTGTTCCTCATCTTCATGATCCTCTATTTGCAGTTCAAGTCCGTGATGACCACGCTCATGGTCTTCAGCGGCATCGCCATCGCTTGGGCGGGCGGCTTCTTCATGTTGTATCTGTTTGGGCAAGAATGGTTCGCGGATTTTCACGTCTTTGGCGTGAACATGCGGGACCTGTTTCAGCTCCGCGCTATCAATCTGAGCGTGGCGGTCTGGGTAGGCTTTCTCGCCTTATTCGGCATCGCCGTGGACGACGGCGTGGTCATCGCCACCTATCTGCGGCAAAGCTTCGCCCGCCGGACGACGGAGACCATCCAGGAGATCCGGGACGCCACTGTGGCGGCTGGTCTGCGCCGGGTCCGCCCTTGCTTGATGACCTCCGCGACCACCATACTGGCGTTGCTGCCCGTGCTAACCTCCACCGGCCGGGGCTCGGACATCATGCTCCCCATGGCCATCCCCAGCGTGGGCGGCATGAGCCTGGTGCTGCTGACCATGTTCAGCGTGCCCGTGCTCTACTGCCTTGTCGAGGAGATCAAGCTCAAGACGCGCGAGAAAGCGGACCAGATCACGTCCGATGGAGAATCCGCAGCTGACGACTAAGCCGCGCTTGAAGTCGTGGCCTCCGGCGGCGGGAGATGAATCACCAACGATAGGAGCCGCACCATGAAAGAGATAAAAGCATATGTCCGCCCTGAATTGCTTGAAACAATCCTCGGACGTCTAGAGCAAGCGGGCGCGAAGGATATTACCGTGGATCGTGTGGACGCCGTCGGAGAAATGGCCGACCACGAAAAGGATCGCAGCCATTTCTGGCGGAAATACAAGGAGAGATACTCCAATATCGCGAAACTTGAAATCGTTTGCCGGGACACGGAGGCGAAAGGGTACATGCACATTATCCAGGAAGCAGGTCACCTCGGCGAGAGTGGCGACGGCCGCGTCTTCGTGGGTCCCATTCACGGGGCCGTGAACATCCGGACTGGCGACACAGGCGACGCCGCCCTCTGAGCAGCGCCCCGCGCGCGAGTTCACAGTTAGGAGGGATACATGGACCACGCTCTCAAGACGCTACTTGGCTGCCTGGCCGCTTTCGGGTTGCTGGTTTTGCTGCCCCGGCTCGGAGCGGGTGAGGGCCTCACCTTGTTCGTATTCATCGTGGCGATGTTTCTCTGTCATTTGCTGCTGGCGGTGGGACATGATCACCATGAAGATAAATAGAGAAGGGCCGCATCGATGCATGAACTGAGCATCATACGATTCGCTTTTAGCGTCGCCGTCGCCGTCGCCACCGTGTATATCTCGTGCGTCGTCCTTATGATGACCACTCCCGAGGAGCAGGTGACCGCCTTCTTCAATTCACTCCTGCATGGCCTGGATGTCGAGCCAATCATGCAGTGGGAGATGGCGTGGTGGGAGATGGGTATTGGCGTGATTCAGATTTTCATCCTAGGGTGGCTGTTCGGGGCCCTTATCGCCTCCGTCTACAACGTGACCGCGGGTTGGGGGCGAAAAGCCGGGGATGGAAAGAAGGCATGAGCGTGGGCATCAGCCAGCGGGTACCGGCGCGACTAAGGAGAAGCTTCAATGACTGCGCATGACGAAGACCACGAGCATTGCCACACAGACAGCCATCACGCGCCGGAAGACATGGATCACCCAGCCGCCGGTTCGGGTGTTGACCAGACGGCCAGCGCCCGCGGCGAGGCGACCCTCATTGTTCCAGGCATGGGCAGCGGGCACTGCGCCGGACTGGTTCGCGAATCGCTGGAGCGGCTGCCGGGGATTGCCGAGATCAACACGAACATTTCCAACCATCGCGTGCGCGTTCAATTTGATCCCGGGCACGTCCAGCCGGAACAACTCCGGGCGGCTGTCGAGCGCGGCGGATACGAGGTGGCCGAGGTCATCTCCGAAGGGGCCGAAGGCGAGGACGAACTCGATCGCGAGGAGCGCTACATGGCCCGCGCGCTGAATCAGGTCGTGTGGGCCGCTATCCCCGCCGCAGCCATCATGATCCTGATGATGGTTCATATGTTCCTTTGGGAGCTTCCTGGACCAGTCTATCTAGCCATCATCGCGGTGCTCGCTTTCCCGGTGGTGTTCATCACCGGCCGCGAAACTCACGTGTCCGCCTGGCGTTCCCTGACCAACCGCACCGCCAACATGGACGTGCTCATCAGCATGGGCAGCCTGCCGCCCTATCTCATCGGGCTGGTGGGGTTCGTGTATCCCATGACATCGTTCATCGAAATGGCGGCGACCATCATGACCTTCCACTTGGTGGGCCGCTATCTCGAAGTCCGGTCCAAGGGCCGCGCCTCCCAGGCGATCCGCCGCCTTCTGACGCTTGGCGCCAAGACGGCGCTGGTGGAGCGAGACGGGGAAGAGGTGGAGGTCCCGGTGAAGGAATTGAATCCGGGCGACGTGATGATCGTGAAGCCGGGCCAGAAGATACCGACGGACGGGGAAGTGCTCGAGGGAACGAGCCACGTGGACGAGTCCATCGCCACCGGCGAGTCTGTGCCCGTGCAAAAGAGCCCAGGCGGCGAAGTGCTGGGCGCCACGATCAACAGCGAAGGGCTCTTGAAGGTGCGGGCCACCCGGGTGGGAAAGGACACCTTCCTGGCGCAGGTGATCCGGCTGGTGCAAGAGGCTCAGGGTTCGAAAGTCCCCATCCAGGCCTTCGCCGACCGAGTGACCAGTTACTTCGTGCCGGCGGTCATCCTCATCGCGTTGGCGAGCTTCGTGATGTGGCTGCTGTTCTCCACGCAGCTTCAGCCGATCCTCGTGTGGGGCGCCGGATTCCTGCCTTGGGTCGACCCCGAACTACCGCCCATCCTGTTGGCCACGCTGGCGGCCATCGCGGTGCTGGTCATCGCTTGCCCATGCGCGCTGGGACTCGCCACGCCCACGGCGTTGATGGTGGGGTCCGGCATGGGCGCCGAGCGCGGCGTGCTGCTGCGCAGCGGCGAGGCGATTCAGACCCTGAAGGATGTCCGCGTGATTCTGCTGGACAAGACGGGAACGATCACCAGGGGAGAACCGGAGCTAACCAATGTCGTGGCCGCCGAAGGGTTCGATGAAGACAAAGTGCTGGCGCTAGGGGCTGCGGTCGAATCCGGATCCGAGCACCCTATCGCGCGAGCCGTTGTCGAAGGGGCGGAGAACCGGGGCGTCGAGGCGCCCCCTCTTGAACAGTTCGAAGCGATCACCGCCCGAGGCGTTAAAG
>SKRY01000160.1 GCA_007118235.1 Candidatus Hydrogenedentota bacterium
AAGAAGAAGCGCACACAACAACAGGAGGAGGTTCGCATCATGAAATCACATCACCCTTTGCAAACGCTTGTGTGTTTGGCCGTGCTTTCCGCGGCCATGGCAGGCGCCGTGGCGGTGGCGCACGCCGAAGAGGAACTCGGCGTCGAAGAAACGGAGCTTCTCGAGCAGCGCGCGGTGCGGGATGCGGAGCGCACCCTCCACCTCGGGCACTACGGCGGCTTTTGGGCGATCCGGGATGCGTTTCCAAGACAACTCATGAGCTTTGAAAGCAATTTGACACGCTATGAGGGCCGCGAAACGTACACCTGGGGCGACACGTTCGTGGTGGACGAAGGCGAAACGCTTGGCGAAGCCTTCCGACGCTTCGTGGAACTCACCGGCGGCCACTATCAGCTTTTCGAGCACCACGGGATCCTGTACGTCGCGCCGGTCGAGGGGAGAGAGACAAGCCTGGACCGCGTGATTGACCTGCGCGTCGAGGACGCGACGGCCTGGGGGGCCCTTAAGGCCCTCGAAGAGGCGGTCAACGCCGATCCACGTCGCGGCCGCTACCTGACCGTTTCTTACCCGGGTTTTAACGTCTTCCAGTTGCCGCCGGAGCCGTTTCACGAGCGCGCGGAAATCACCCTGAACCTGGAAGGCGTCACTGCGCGCGAAGCCTTGGTGCGTATCCTGGCGGAATCCTCGCTGAGGATGGTTTACAACTATATTACCAACCCAGCATACAACGATATCCTCATAAAAATCTATGATCAAGACGGGAGTATCATGGCCCGCCAGGCCATGATGAGGGAAGGCGGCATGGAGGAGGTCAGGGAGTGGAAGGAGAAGAGCTTTCGTGTCCGTGATTTGCCGCCGGAGACCGAGATCGAGGTCTATGGTCCGGATGGCCCCGAGATGACCACGGTGGGCGAGCATGTGCGGTAGGGCTTCGGCGCGGCTCTGGCATCAACCATAACCAACCGCATTAACACCGCTTCCCCTCGCGCGTGTGGATTCCACGGCGAGGGGAAGCGGTGTTATTCGGGGCATCATGTGACAGCGCCGTGTTGTGCGGCGCGTGTTTGATCTTGGCCCCGGTTCGCGGGAAACATCTTCGCGGCCATTCGCCTTCATTCGCGGTTGCCCAGCACCGCCGGGATTTGGAAGAAGACCACCTCTTTTTGCATGGGGCTTTCACCGCGCCATGCCTGGCACACATGAAAAAGGAATCCTGGCGGGGGGGACCAGGATTCCTGCGTGGTTGGGGGAAGGAGGTGCGCGCGGGCTTTGTGGGAGGGGCAGCCTCGCGCGCCATGAGTAGAGAGGCAAGCTATGGGGTGCTTAACTCATTGGGGAAGTCCTAACCACCTTCCGACATAAGAAACGCGGGGGACCTGAGAAGGGTTGACAGGAGCAGCATGCCAGCCAGGGTTTCATCTTCCAGTGCAGGGTGGGGTGTTTCCTGTGGCTGCGGGGGCCGCTTGGCCGGCGGCGTCTTGACATGAAACTGGACGCGGGGTATGGTCAGACGAAACTCTGACCAGAAAGGATAGGAACCATGCCATTGATAACGCAATCTTGTTTCACTAACGTGTATTCCATGATTTCCCGAGGCGGTGAGGGACGAATGCTCCGCCTGGGATGGGCCGCGGCGGCGGCCGCGCTCATGGCGCTCGCCTGTTTGCCGGCGCACGCCGGGGACGAGGACGTGTACCGCATCGCCACTCAAGAAGACTTCGACGCCTACCGCGAGGAGGCGTTCCCGCCGGGCGCGCAAATCCTGTTCGCCAAGGGAGGCCTTTTCGAGGGCCAATTTGCTCCATCGGGCTCGGGAACGGCGGATGAACCGATCGTGGTCACGGCGTATGACCCGGAAACGGGTGAGGCGTTCGACGGCCCCGTCGACGACAAACCCCTCATCCAAGGGCGCGGTGAAGTGGACGCGGTGGTCTTCCTGCGCAACGCCGAGTATTGGGAGATCAACAACCTGGAGATCACCAATACCGACGGGACCACGGATGATCAGGGAGACCTGATGGGGATTTTCGTCTTGGCCGACGACTTCCCCGGCGGGGATGTGCGCGGCGTCGCCATACGCCATTGCCACGTGCACAACGTCAACGGCGAAGTGGGCGGAAAAGGGCGCGGGGGCATCCATGTCCACGCCGACGGTCCGATTCGGTACACGGGGTTGCTGATCGAGCACAATGTCGTGCGCGACGTGGGCGGCGTTGGAATCGCGAATCAGCAGTTGGACACCACCTACCAGCGGATCTACAGTGAGGCCTACCTTCCGTGGCGCGGGTTGCGTATCCGGAACAACCGCATCGACTCCACGGGCCGGAACAACCTGATATTCCGGATTAGCGAGGATCCCGTGGTGGAGCATAACACGCTGGTCCGGAGCAGCCGGTTCAGCACGGGCCACAGCGTGTTCAACTTCAACACGATTAACGCCGTCATGCAATACAACGAGGCCTACGGCAACACGGGCGATCCCGTGGAGGATAACGACCGGGGCGGCTTCGACGCGGACTGGAATTCGCGGGGCACGGTGATTCAGTACAACTACAGCCACGACAACCACTGGTTCGTGGGCATTATGCGGCGGGGGATCAACGAAGACATCACCATCCGTTACAACATCAGCCAAGACGAGCGGGTCGGCGCGTATTTCTACGGGTTTCCCGGCGATACGGACGTGAGGGACGTCCGGGTGTACAACAACACCCACTATTTCCGGGCGGGCCTTGGCGCGTCGGTGTTCGCCAACCCCAGACCCCACACGCGCACGCCCATCCATACGCGTTTTTGGAACAACATCTACTCGTTCGAGGATGAAGGCGGCTGGGGAATCGAGCCCGACCCCGACACCACCGAATTCTCCCACAACCTGTTCCACAACGTGGAGCCGCGCGGTACGGACTACGTGGCGGGCGATCCCTTGCTCGCGGATCCTGGCTCTGGCGGAACCGACATCTCCATGAGCGATCCCAATCGCCTTTCCGGATACCAACTCCAGCCCGATTCGCCCGCGATTGGAGCCGGAATGGAAATCGAGGACCACGGCGGCCAGGATTTCTGGGGCAACCCCTTGTATGACGGCGCTCCGGACATCGGCGCGCACGAATGGCAATCCCCGGCGTCCAGCAACAGCGCCGCTGTCTTCGGGATGACGGCGGACACGGCCCATGAAGCCGTCGCTTGGTTGGACGGCGAGCCGGTCTCCGCCGAGGAATTCCAACGCGAGATCCGCGCCCAGCGCTGGAAAGCCGCGCAAGCCTTCCATCAAGAACACGGCGCGCCCGGCCCGGGCCGTTGGGAAGGAAAGCGGGTTAACGGCGAGACCTCCCCGGAGATGCTGCGTCGGCTCGCGTTGGAGGCGGTCTTGCACCGGCAGGCGGAACGGCTCCTGGCCCTGGAGATGGGGATCATCGAGTCGGCCAGCTTTCACGGCGTCATGCGCCAGCGCGACATGGAAAACCGCCTCCGGAGCGCGAAACTGGAGCGGGGCGAACCCGTGTACGGTCCGGAACGCTTTTGCGAACAGACCTACGCCGCCTACTTCGCCGACCGGATGGCGCAAGCGGTGAAGGCCCGTCTCGCCGAGACGGAGCTGGCGCTGAGCGAGGAAGAACTGCGGCGGCGATATGACCGGATGGCGTCCGGCGCCTGGCCGTTCGAAGCCGTGCGTGGAGCCATCCAGATGGCGCACGTGGATGAC
>SKRY01000257.1 GCA_007118235.1 Candidatus Hydrogenedentota bacterium
CGGTTGTTGGGCGACGTCATCCTTCAACAGCAAGACATCCAGGAGCAACGGGAGTTCCCCGACGCCGCCGTCACCACGACCTGGCCCATCGACCTCCATTACCCCACGGACTTCCAAGTGGAGCATTTTCCCGGCGAGGAATTCCGGGCCGTGCACATCAACACCAACATCGACCCGTATCCAGTTCCGTATCGCTGCTTCTACTCCCGCAACGTGGACAACCTGTTCATGGCGGGGCGAAACATCAGCGTCACGTACGTCGCGCTGGGAACGGTCCGGGTGATGCGCACCCTGGGGATGGTCGGCGAGGTCGTCGCCATGGCCGCCAGCATCTGCAAACGCCATGACGTCAATCCGCGCGCGGTTTATGAGGATTATCTCGACGAGTTGAAGGAACTCATGACCGAAGGAATACCCGAGCACACGGCAACCGCATAACCACGAGCGCCCTTTCGGTGTTCGGGTGGCCGGGTTCGGCATCTTGAAAGAAAAGGGGGGAAGCCCAACGGATGAGTAATTCCGGGCTTCCCCCCATCTTGATTATCCGCTAACCTTCCAAAAGCGATACACAAAGGACAACTCACCATGAATGACAAGCACTCGGCTGGCTGGACACGGCGCCGTTTTCTGGCCGCCGTGGCCGCGGGAACGATGGGCGCGGGGCACGGTCTGGCGTTGCGGCCATCCCTGGTTTGGGCGTCCACGGACAATGGCCCCGTGGTGGACGCCGATTTTCCCGCGGGCAACATCATCTTTGAGGAACAACGCGAGGACGCCCTCTATCTGCGCCAGGACTCCCGCGACACCGAAGGCTGGTGGTTCTACTGGTATTTCCGGGTTCAGGGCGCCGCAGGGCGCGAGCTGACCTTCCGCTTCACCGACCGCGACGTCCTCACCGCCGGGGGACCGTGCGTAAGCACAGACGGCGGCGAGACGTGGTCTTGGAAAGGACGGGAGTCCGGCGATCCCGAGTTCACGTACGCGTTCGGCGATACGGACGAAGAGGTCCGTTTTTGCCTGGCGGTTCCCTACACGGAGACCAATCTTAACCGTTTCGTGGAAAAACACGCGGATTCCCCCCACCTGCGCCTGGAACACCATGCCGGCGCCCGCAAGGGCCGCGCAATCGAACGGCTCCATGTGGGATGTATCGACAGCGAGCCACGCCACCGCATCTTGCTGACCGCGCGCACCCACGCCTGCGAGACGATGGCGAGCTGGTCGATGGAGGGGCTGTTGGACGCCGTGTTGGCGGACAACGAATTGGGCGCCTACTTCCGCGAGAACGTGGAGATTGCGGCCATTCCATTCATGGACAAGGACGGCGTCGAAGACGGCGACCAGGGCAAGAACCGCAGGCCCCATGACCACAACCGGGATTTCATGGGCGAAAGCATCTATCCATCGGTCGCGGCGTTGCGCGAATTCGGCTTAACCTGGCCCGATGGCAAGATGCGCATCGGCATGGACATGCACTGTCCGTGGATTCGCGGCGGTGGAGACAACCCCGGCAGCAACGAGCGGATCTTTCTGGTGGGCCAGCCCGATGAGGCGCACTGGCGCGAACAACAAGCCTTCTCGGACCTCATGGAAAACGCGCAAACCGGCCCGTTGCGCCATTACCGACGCCACAACCTGCCCTACGGCGAAACATGGAACACCCTGGAGGAACCCCGGACCTGCTCCCGCTGGATGGCCACCGTGGAAGGCATCAGGCTTCCGACCACCATCGAGATTCCCTACGCCATCGCCGCCGGGCAAGCCGGAGCCACGGAGGAAGTCACCGCGGACTCCGCCCGCGCGTTCGGCGAAGACCTCGCCAAAGCCATGCGCGTCTATTTGGAGGATGGGTAGAACACTTTGGCGGCGAATCGACGCCACAACCCGCGCCGGGCCAACGTCCCGGTCCAGTCTTTCAGCGGCGGATCACGCGCTGGGATACTGGCCGGGGCTAAGCCCGATGTTGACAATGCTGCATGCAGTGATAGGCTCGAGCCCCTTGGCCCGCGCACGCTCCATGAGTTCCTCATCTTCTGAGCCAGGATTCAGAAAGAACTCGGCGGGCTGTTTCGCCGCGATGGCGTCCAGCAATTCCTTGCCAACCTCGGGAGGCACGTACATGGCCACTCGGTCGATGGAATCCGGCGCTTCGGTTATGTCCCGGTAAACGGGCAGTCCCTCGATCTCTCCTCCCTTTGGATTCACGGGATACACGGTCCACCCGCCATCCTTGAACGCGCGGACCGCCTTGTTGCCATACTTGCGCCTGTCGTTCGAGGCGCCCACAATCGCGATACTCTTAGGCATATTATCCGCTCCTCATTGGGTTGTTCCGTCACCGGGGGCGCGCCGGCTCATGGCGGCGGGAGGCGGGGCAGGTCCTCGGGGTTTGGGGCCTCGTGCTGGGCCTCTTCGCGGCGGCGTTCATAAACCCGGCGGGCGTCTTTTTCGCTTGCGCTTTCGATGAAGTACGCGATGGCCGCTTCGCCGATGCCGATGGTGGCGCCGTAGGCCATGCCGGCGGACACCGCGCTGCCCGCGCCGGGGAAGGGGAACAGTTTGACGAGTTGCCGCGCAAGCGTCCGGGCGGCGTAAGCCACGCCCACGTTGAGCCCAACGGCGGCCAGGAATTCGCGGGCGGTGTGTTCGTCCATCGTCCGCCCCGAGATGCGCCCGATGATCAGCACGAGGCTGAGCTGCAAGGCCGTGAGCGGCGCCACGTCCGCCACGGGAATGGGTACGGCGGCGATGCCCGCGGCGATCCGGGCCCCTTGCCGCACGAGGTTGCGGGCCAGTTTGTCCTGAAGCGACCGCAATTGCGCGAGACGAGCCAGCTCCATCTGGGTGGTCTTGGGCAGAACATCAACCAGATAGGTCAGCAAGGCGTCCACGTTCCACGCCCGGCTGTACGCGATTTCCTCTCCCTCGAATTCCATGTACGCGCACACGCTGAAGACGTTCAGCGGCTGCTCGGGGAGGATCTTGCTGAGCTGAGCCTCCAACAGCTCCTCGGCCCGCTTCATGTTGGCCTGCTTCCTCGGATCGCGATCGAAGGGCGGCTCGCTCACGCGCAAGGGGTCCAGCTCGTCGACTTGCGTCACCACGCCCACCACGGGCATCGGAAAATGATGCTCCGCGCGCACGGTCTCCCACAGCCGCAAAACCGCCTTGACGTCCGGGCCAATGTGCGCGTCCACCTCCTTGGCTTTCACCAGAAACAACAGGGCGTCCGGGGATTGTTTCCGCACCGCCGCTTCCACCTCCGCGGCGGCATTGGCGGCGTCCGAGGCCTCGGCGGGCCGGCTTCCCTCGCCGATGCCTCGCGTATCCAGGATCTCCAACGCCCCGCCCGAACCCTGATAGGTGTACCACTGGCCCCGGCCGGTTTGGCTTTTCACGGAGCCAATCGCGGCTACTTCTTCCTGAAAGATGGCGTTGATAAGGCTCGATTTCCCGGAACCCCGGCGCCCCACCACCACAAGGCGCGGCGGCCGGCCTTGTTGGGCCAGCTCAAACATATCCCTCACGTAGCTTTCCACCATATCGGCCAGCGGCCGGGGCAACCGGCGCAAATACTGTTCACGCAACACCCCGCTGAACTGATCAAGAATCTCCTTCAAGAGCGTCTCGCGGCTCGCCATCATCCCCTCACCATCTCCTTCGTTCACGCATGGTTTCGCCCGGCGCGGCGGCGCGCCA
>SKRY01000450.1 GCA_007118235.1 Candidatus Hydrogenedentota bacterium
CGCGCACGGCGATGGACGCCTCGTCGATGGCGCTCATGGTCTCCACGACCGCGACGTCCGCGCCCCCTTCCTCCAGCGCCTTGGCCTGTTCCGCGAACCCTTCGTAGAGTTCTTCCTCGGTAATGTCGCCCGTGAGCAACATATGGCCGCTTGGTCCGATGGAGCCCAGAATATGCGCATCCGGCCCCATCACCTCGCGCGCGATCGCGGCGGCCGCGCGGTTGATTTCGGCCACGCGATCTTCCAAACCCCGCATCCCCAGTTTGAAGCGCGTTCCGCCGAAGGTGTTGGTCGTCAGGAGTTGCGCCCCGGCGTCCCGATACGCCTCGGCGATGGCCCGAATCTCCCCGGGATGCTCGATGTTCCACATCTCCGGGCACGCCCCCATTTCGAGCCCCCGGTTTTGCAGGGCCGTTCCCCACGCCCCGTCCGAGACCTGAACCGGCCGCGTCTTGAGTTCTTGCATAAGCGTTGTCATGGGAACTCCTTTATTCCGTGTGCTGGATCGATTTGCCCACTGCCGCCAATTAGCGCCGGCGCATTTGCTTTTCGCAGCGCTATGTTCGGGCAGCCAAACCGAACCCCACCTCCGTCGAGCACAGCGAACACACCCCTTCTACGCCAATTGCCCCTCATTCGACGGTTGCCATAGAGTGTCTTCGCAAGGGCAATAACTCCACATCCTTTCACGGGGATGGCGTTAGCTGGCTGCCGCGGACAACTGATTCAGCGCCGATTGGGGATCCGTCCCATAGGCGTCGGCCCCAATCTTTTGGGCGAAGCCTTCGGTCAAGGGCGCTCCGCCGACAATGACGAAGGTATTGGGTTTGTTCTCCTTGATGAGCTTCACCGTCTTCTCCATGCTCGCCATGGTGGTGGTGAGAAGCGCGCTGAGCCCCACCACCGCATCGGGATTCTCTTCAAGGGCTTCCATGAATTTCTCCGGCGGCACGTCAACCCCGAGATCGATCACTTTCCAGCCGCCGCCTTCCATGACCATCGCCACCAGGTTCTTGCCGATATCGTGGAGGTCTCCTTCGACCGTGCCGATGACGAAGGTGCCAATGTGGCGGGCCTCACCCGACTCGAAGAAGGGCTTCAAATGCTCCATGGCCGCGCTCATGGCCTTCGCCGCCATCAAGAGATCGGGCACGAAGACCTTGTGTTCGCTGAATTTCTTGCCGACCCGGCCCATCCCCTCGATGAGGCTCTGCTCCAACAGTTGACTTGGGGCAATGTTCATTTCGAGGGCCTTCTTCGTCAACTCGTCGGCGCCTTCTTCCCCCTTCATGTCCGGCGGGTAGGGGGCCTTGGCGTTCACCTTGCCCCGTTCGATACATGTGGCGAGTTGCTCCAATATGTCCGGCATGTTGCATTCTCCTTCGTTAGTCCGGTCTTGCTGGGACCGGTTCCCCCTGTACCAATCCATTCCCTACTTCCCCGCCGGACCCGCGATCCGCCCGGGGCAGAGGCGAATTGTAGCATATCATCTCATAATTTTTGTCACGCGAGCGCCGGGAAATGGCTGGAGCGAACCCTCTTTCGTTCCCGCGCATCCAAGCAGTGGTTTTACACAGGGCCCGGGCGCGCGTATACTTCGCACTACCGGATTGTCCTCGGGAAGCAGCAATTGATTGAATGAAGGAGCCGTCAGCCCATGTATTGCCCCGTTTGCCGGGAGGAGCCACTCATCGTGCTGGAGCACGATGAGGTGGAGGTGGATTACTGTCCCCAATGCCATGGCGTGTGGCTGGATAGCGAGGAAGCCGATTTGCTTTTCGGCAGTCACGCGGTGTGCGAGCGGTTCATGAGCAGTGGACGTCCGGATCCCGTGGCGGCGAAGCGTAACCTTCGCTGTCCCGAATGCGGCAAGGTCATGGAGAAGGATGCGGCCGGGGCCGGCGAACCCGTCACGTACGACCGTTGCGTGCAGGGCCATGGGATGTGGTTTGATGAGGGAGAGCTGGCTGCTATCATGCGGCGTGGCCATGAGTTGGCCGATGGGGACAAGGTCGAGGCCTTTCTCCAGGGGTTGTTTGGCGCGGATGTGTAGCAAACCGGGCGATTTCCCGCCGGTGGAGCCAACACTGAAGACAGAAAGGGTGAGACGATGATTCCAATGCTTGTTTTAGGGGCCGTGCTTGTGGTGCTGGTGATCTGGGTAATCAGCATCTACAACGGCCTGGTGCGGTTGCGCAACCAAGTCAAGAACGCGTGGTCGCAGATTGACGTGCAGCTCAAGCGCCGTCATGACTTGATCCCGAATCTGATTGAGACGGTTAAGGGCTACATGACGCACGAGCGGGATACGCTCGAGAACATCACCAAGGCGCGCAGCCAAGCCATGCAAGCGCAGTCCGTGGGCGAACGCAGCCAGGCCGAAAGCCAGCTTTCCGGCGCCCTGGGCCAGTTCTATGTGGTGGTTGAGAACTACCCCGAACTGAAGGCGAACGAGAACTTCCTCGCGCTCCAGGAGGAGTTGACCTCGACGGAGAACCGCATCGGATTCGCCCGCCAGCATTACAATGATCAGGTGATGACGCTGAACAACCGCATTCAGATGTTTCCCAGCAACATCGTGGCGGGGATGTTCAACTTCAAGCAAGAAGAGTTCTTCGAGATCGAGGATCCAGGCGAACGCGAGGCGCCGCAAGTCAGCTTCTCTTGATCGCCTCAAGGGGCGGCGTGCGCATTAAAGTAACGCGCGGGAAACGGAATCCATGTGGGAACAAATTCGTTCGAACCGGCGGAAATCGGTCTTTCTTGTCTTTCTCATGGCCCTCTTGCTGGTTACCCTGGGCTACGTCCTTGGCGAGGCCCTCCAGCCAGGGTTGGGGGTCTTCGGCGTTCTGGTGGCTGTCGTGATCTGGGTAGTACTCAGCGCGGCGGCCTATTTCCAAGGTGGCGCCATCATGCTGGCGTCCGCGGGCGCCAAATCGATCGAGAAGGAAGACCATCCCCAACTTTTTAACGTGGTCGAGGAGATGACTATCGCCTCGGGGCTGGGGAAGATGCCCGCCGTGTACATCATCAACGACATGGCCCCCAACGCCTTCGCGACGGGACGCAATCCGGATCGCGCCGCCGTGGCCGTTACGGCGGGACTCTTGCGCAAACTTAACCGCGACCAGCTCCAGGGGGTCATCGCCCACGAGATCGCCCACATCAAGAACCGCGATGTGCTGTTCATGACCATGCTCGGCATTATGGCGGGGACTATCGCCGTAATGAGCGAGAGTTTCGTCCGCGCCATGTTTTATGGCGCCGCGACCCGCCGTTTGTCCGGCGGCGGCCGGGGAGGAGGCGGAGGCCGGCAGGGGGGACATCCCGCCGTGATGATCCTTGCCCTGGTGTTCGTGATTCTCGCCCCGGTCTTGGCGCGCATCATCTACATGGCTTCGTCCCGCAAACGCGAGTACCTCGCCGACGCCAGCGCGGCCGTGTTTACCCGTTACCCCGAGGGACTCGCCGAGGCGCTGGAGATCATAAGCGGGGACGTCCGGCCAATGACCCGGGCCAACAGCGCCCTCGCCCCCATGTTCATCAAGAATCCCTTGCAGAAGGCGTCCGCCCTAGGCCTTTTCAGCACCCATCCTCCGGCCCGCGAACGTATCGACATCCTGCGGTCCATGGCGGGCGCTTGTTCCTTCGCCAACTATCAGAAGGGATGGGAACAGGTCAGCGGGAAGAAGGCCC
>SKRY01000001.1 GCA_007118235.1 Candidatus Hydrogenedentota bacterium
AAGTCCCGAAAGCGGGGATCCACCACCACCCGAGCTAACAGCAAAGCCCTCTGGATTCCCGCTTGCGGGGATTCAGAGGGCTCTCTGCACGGTGCAATAACGGCTACGGATAGCGCCTCTCGAAGCCGTGTGTTCGTTCCATGGCGAATCCCCTTGCGGGAATGACGGTGGGGAGGCGCCTACCGTCCGGCGGCTATTCCGGGTCTGGGTCTTCGCCCCAACGGATCCGTTCTTCGGCCTCTTCCCAGTACGCAACGCCGTCAACTCACGCGGTCCCGGCGCAAGTTATACTTGTACATACGCCAGAAGGTTGAACTCACCACCCCACGGGACCTCAGAAGAATGGTTTGGAACGCGATTGCCGTTACAACGTTGTTTGCCGCCGCTGGTTTGCTCAACGTGACCCACGTCTGGGTCGAATCGCCGCTCACGCCGGTGTTTCCCGGCAGTGAACGGCCGGGCGGCCGGGGCGAACAGGAGATCCGCCTTTACATGGCGCGGGGAGAGCGTGCCTCGTTTCAGATCGCGGTTCGCAGCACGCGCCAAACGGTGGAGGACATCGAGGTCAAGGCGGAGCCGCTGGCCGAGGGCATCGGCGCGCCTGATGTATATCGCGTGGGCTACGTGGAAATGCCCAACGCCTCGCCCAGGAGGCCCGGCGCTTGGGAAGGGGAGACGCTGTGGCCCGATCCCCTGTTGCCTTATGAGCCCTTTGACGCGCCGCCCCAAGAGACGCAGGCCCTATGGGTCACGTACCATGTCGGCGGCGATGCGGCCCCCGGCGTGTACCGGGGCGAGGTCGAACTCATCCCTGCCCAGGGGCGGAAACACACCATCGATGTCACGATCGAGGTTTTCGCGTTTGATCTGCCTGAGGTTGCGGCCTTGGAGACCCTTTTCCGGCTGGATCGCCGCGCGCTCGCGGACGCATACGGCTGGAATGACAACCAACTCGATACCTGGAAGCCGGTCTACGACGCGCTCGCTCCCTATCGCCTAAGCTACACCTTGTGGGACACCGATCTCGTTGCCCTTCAGAGCGAAGGATCGCCCGATTCCTCTGTGTTGCGCGAGCATCTCGCCTACGTGGCGGAGGACGCCAACATGCGCACCCTGGACCTTGGGCACAGCCTCACGGGCATTGGGCTCTTCCCCCCGCCGGGGGATAGTCCGCGCGCCGACCCCATTCGTCCCTATTTTCGCGAACTGGGCGATTGGCTTTCCGAAGAGGGGCTATTGGTGCAAGCCCTTGTTCAGCCGATGCCCGCCGCCGCGAGGCAATATTGGAACGCCGCGTTGCGGGCCAATTTTCGCGTCGATGTAGCGGATAGCCGCATCCGCAGGCTCTGGCACGGGCCATTTCATCCCTTCATGGAACGCCACACCGACATTTGGGCCGTACCCCTGCGGCAATACGATCGCGCCGCTCACCAGCGGCTGCGGCAAGGGGTTAGCCTGGCCTTGCCTCCCGCACACGCCGCGCACAACGTGGAGGCGTCGTCCAGCGGCGGGCAGGACCTTATTGGCTACGAGACCACACCGGGAGACGGCTACGACGGCAGCCTCCATACCTATTGGATCCCCGATCCCCAACACGCGGCGCGCGAGGGCGCCATGTTCGAGATTCACTTCGAAGACCCCGTGCGGACCGAAGCGTTCCGGGTGGACTGGCTCCCAGAACACGAGGGAACCGGCATCGAAGTTCGCACTTCCTTCGACAGCCGAACGTTTAATCGCGCCGCCGTGGAATGGGAGCACCATCCGGCGCTGACACCGTTCGACGAAAGCTGGTCGGAAGGACGGTTTGACATGGAGAAGACCTTCGTGGCCATTCGCTTCACGTTCCCCCGCGCCGCCAGCGCCGTGGGCATCGCTGGAGTGACGTTCGGCGAGCAAGGGAATGCGGGGGAACAGGATGCTATTGGCCGCAAGGAGGTCTGGCTCGCGCATGACCCTGGACGCTTTCCCGATTTCCAGCCGGACGCCGCGTATGAAGCGCGTTTGTTCCCGTGGGTGTGTTGGGGGCATAATGCGTCCGGCCTGCTTGGTTCTAGCCTGACCAGTTGGCCGCGCGCCTGGGCGGCCGAGGTGGAGGAACCGCCCATGGAATGGTCCGCGCCCGCCCAACCCGGGCGGTTTTTGTTCTACCCCGGGCCGGACGGCCTGATGCCTTCCATACGGGCCGAGCTGTTGCGGGACGGAATCGCGGACTACGCCTATCTTGCCGCATTGCATGAACTCGTGGACGGGGAGATTGCCGAAAGCGGCGCGGAGGATGCGCTGAGACGGCGGCTGTACCGGGCGGACATGGCGCCCGGCAACGCCCGGGAATGGGCGTTGGAGATTCCCCGCCGAAAGGTTGAATTGGGCCGCGCCATCACGCGGCTCGCGAGAGGAGAAGAAGAATGAGATCATTGACCATCGCTGCATCGGCCATCATCATCGCCATGGCGGCTCAACCCGCCGCAGCCGGCACATTCCTCACCATCATGACCTACAACATCCACCACGGCCGCGGCTTGGACGGCGAGGTGGACCTTGAACGCCTGGCTCGGGTCATCCGGGCGGAAGGTCCCGATGTCGTGTGTCTCCAAGAAGTCGATCGCGGCATGGACCGGACCGATGGACTGGACATGCCGGCCTTTTTCGCCGCGGCCTTGGACATGGAAGTGGTCTACCAGACCAATTTGCGCCGCAGCGAGGGTGAATATGGCAACGCCACGCTCAGCCGGTATCCCATCACGGATTACGAGGATTGGAGCCTGCCTGGTCCGGAAGGCGTGGAGCCCCGGGGGTGTCTCAAGATAACCATCGAGGTGGATGGCGTACCCGTCCATGTGCTCAACACCCACATGGGACTCAATGAAGACGAGCGGAAGGCGCAAGCCGGTTCGATTCTGGATCGCATGCCGGACGGGCCGGTTATCCTCGCGGGCGACGTGAACGAGGAAACCGGCGCTCCCGCCATCAACGCGTTTCTCGAGGTGTTCCAAGACACGTTTGACTACAATACCGGAGATGTGGAATACACCATTCGCGCCGATGATCCCCGGCGGCGGATCGATTACATACTCGCAACATCCCACTTGGATGTTCTATCATCGCGCGTGATCGCCACCGAAGAAGCGCAAATCGCCTCGGACCACCTCCCCTACGTGGCCGCCGTGTCCGTGCCGGATCCCCCGGAAAGCGCGGCGGATCGCGGGGTGTTTGGCGTTGACGATGAACGAGTTGAGGAAGCCCTAGGAGAAGAACATCCATGACCAATCCCCCTCTGCGGGTCGCCGTGGTTGGCTGCGGCGATGTAGCGCGGAAGCACCATTTGCCCAATTGGAAGGAACTTGTTAGCGAAGGACGTGTAACGCTCACGGCGGTGTGCGACGCCGAACCCGATCGCGCCGCCTTGTGCCGCGACGAGTTCGAAGTCGTAAAGGCTTTCAGCAGCTTCGACGAGATGCTTGAAGAAGGCGCTTACGACGTCATTGACATTTGCACCCAGAACCGCCTGCATTGTCCGATGACCATCGAGGCGCTCAAGACAGGCGCTCACGTCCTCGTGGAAAAGCCCATGGCCATGGACACCACCGAAGCGCGGCAAATGGTGAAGGCGGCGGAGAAAGCCTCCGGCAAACTCATGGTTGCGCATCACAAGCGTTTCGAGGAGGGCGCGGAGCAACTCAAGACCGTGGT
>SKRY01000480.1 GCA_007118235.1 Candidatus Hydrogenedentota bacterium
CGAAGGGAATTGCTCCCGCGGGCAAATTCGCCGGCTACCCGCCGCTGATGGCGGAAATTGTTCAGTTCTTCAAGACGGGCGAGCCGCCGGTGGCCGTGGAGGAGGTCCTGGAGATTTACGCCTTCATGGAAGCCGCCGACGAGAGCAAGCGCCAGGGGGGAATATCCGTGACTCTAGAATGCGTGCTGGAAAAGGCCAAGGCCGCGGCGGCCGACGACGCCGTGAAGGCCGGACAATGAACGCGGTTATGGCTCGACGTTCTCCCGTCATTCGGAGCATCGCCTCATAAGCCGCAAGGGTGGCGGCGTTGGAGATGCGCCGTTTTGCCCGCCCGGATTGCCCCGGGGCGAAGAGGCCATCGGCAGTTTCAACACGAGACGGGACATCCCGAGCCAAGGAATTAGGGGCGTTCCGGCGGCCCGCTGGCTCCATGACGCCACCCCACAACCGGAAGCTGGCCGGAACGTATCCCGTTTGCCCGGCAAGCGCGCCTCATCACTTGCCAAATTTCCAACTTCTCGGCTACACTTAAAGCAGAAGTGAGTGAGTATTCATAGTGAATCGCAGTGGATGCAAAAGGGGGTTGCCGTGGAACAGTACCATGTATGTGTGGCCGATGACGCTTTGGAGGCCGCCGAGGTGTTGCGGGAAGGGTTGGAGCTGAATGACTACAAGGCGTATGCGGTTCATAATGGGACGGAGGCGCTTGAGGTCTGCCGCAAGGAGCCGATTGATCTGATATTGCTTGATGTGTGCATGCCTGATCTGGACGGATACGAGGTGTGCCGCCGCCTCAAGGAGGATCCCGCCACGAAGGATATCGTGGTGGTGTTCGTCACGGTCAAGGGCCGGCAGGAAGATGTGGCGTATGGTTTCCAACTGGGGGCGTCGGATTACATCACGAAGCCTTACAATCTTCCGATGGTGATGGTTCGGGTGGACGCCGCGTTGCGGGCGCGTGAGACCCAAGCCCTGCTTTACAACCAAGACGGCAGTTTTCTGGATACGGCCTATACGGACACCCTTACCGGGTTGCGCAACCGGCGTTTTCTGCTAGAGCGTTTGCAGGAAGAGGTCGAGAAGGCCCACCGTTACGATTTTCCAGTGTCCTGCGTGGTGCTGGATGTCGATGAGATTCGCGCCATTGATGCCGAGTTGGGGCCGGTGTCCTTGGACGATCTCTTGGCCGAGGTGGGAATGATGTTACGGAACTACAGCCGCACCTTCGATGTGCTCGCCCGCTACGACGGCTGCAAGTTCGCGGTTGTGCTGCCTCATACGCCATTGGAGCAGGCCAAGAGCTATGTTTCCAAGCTTTTGAAGGAAGTGGATAGCATCACGTTCTCGGACCCGTGTTCGCCCACGGCCGCCCGCATGAGCGCGGGCATTACCTGCGCGAAGAATGGCGCCGCCTATGGCGCGGAGTACGTGCTGGGCGAGGCGATGCGGGGATTGTTGCAAGCCAAGAGCATGCAGGGTGAGCGAGTGGTCGCCCGCGACCTGGAATTGGGCGCGTAGCAGCCGGGCTCGCACACAACCGGCCGCGAGTCAGTCCCGGCCCTCGGCAAGACGAGCGAGGGCCTTTTGGCCTATGTCCGTTCGGTAGTGGGCGTCTTCGAAGTGAATCAGGTCCACGGCGGCGTAGGCCTTGTCGATGGCTGACGCGATATCCTTTCCCGTCGCGGTGACGTTGAGCACCCTTCCTCCCGCCGTCACCAAGCGGCCGTCCTCTTCCTTTGTCCCGGCGTGAAAGACCTGCACCCCCTCCAGGGCTTCGGCCGCCTCAATTCCTTCGATGACTTTCCCTTTCTCGTACGGCCCCGGATAACCGCCCGACGTCATCACCACACTGACACAGGGATCCTCGCGCCATCGGATGGTGTGGCGCCAGAGGGTGCCGTCGCAAGACGCGAGCAGGAGCGGCAGCAGGTCGCTCTTCATGCGGGGCAGCAACACCTGCGTTTCGGGGTCGCCGAAGCGGCAGTTGAATTCGACCACGCGGGGCGCGGGGCGCGTTTCGGGGCCAGCAGGCGTGAGCATTAGCCCGGCGTACAAGACGCCCCGGTAGGGGTTGCCCTCGCTCGCCATCGCACGCACGCAGGGCGCGGTCACGGCGTCTTCGATGGTTTGGAACACCTCGGGCGTGATCACGGGCGCCGGGGAGTACGCCCCCATGCCGCCCGTATTCGGACCGGTATCCCCGTCATACACCGGCTTATGGTCTTGGCTGGACACCATGGACAGGATATGGCGGCTGTCCGTGAGGGCGAATATGGAGGCTTCCTCGCCTTCGAGGTATTCCTCGATTACTAGCCACGCGCCCGCCTCGCCGAAGGCGTGGTCCACCAGACAGGCGTCGATCGCCTCGTACGCCGTGTCCAGGTCATGCGCGACCGTCACGCCCTTGCCCGCCGCCAATCCATCCGCCTTGATGACGATGGGCGTCCCCTGCTCCTCCACGTAGGCCTGGGCGGCCTTCGCGTCGTCGAACCGGGCGTGGCGCCCCGTGGGAATGCCGTAGTTCGCCATGAGCGTCTTGGCGTACGCCTTGCTCGACTCGATGCGGGCCGCGGACGCCGTCGGTCCGAACGCTTGGATGCCTGCGTCAAGCAAGCGGTCCACCAATCCCTTGGACAAGGGCTCTTCCGGCCCCACCACGACGAACTCGATAGCCATGCTCTGGGCGTAATCGAGGATGCCCTCGATGTCCCCCGCCGCCACATCCGCGCAGACGGCGTGTTGCGCGATGCCGGGGTTGCCCGGCGCGCAAAAGAGCTGGGAAATCTCGGGACTCTGGGCAAGCTTCCACGCCAACGCATGCTCGCGGCCACCGCCGCCCACTATCAGGACACGCACCTTCGTTCTCCTTCCATACATTGGGGATTCCGTTAACGCCACGGCCGCAGGGGACCGCTACTACTCCGGCGGGGGCTCCACGCTTTCCAGGTACTCCGCGATAATGCGATCGTAACGCGCCGTGTGGGCGAATGCGTCACGGGCCAGGCGATTGCGGGTGAGGTACGTGACCGAACCCTCGTGCGCCCGCAGTTCGTGCATGATGTTGGTGTAATGGGCCGGATCAACCACGACCGTGACGTAGCGGAAATTCTTCGCCGCCGATCGCAATAGGGCGCTGCCCCCGATGTCGATCTGCTCGATGAGAACGTCTGGCGTGAGGTTGGGGTCCTTCACCAGTTCCTCAATGGGATTGAGGTTCACCACCACGAGGTCGATCCAGGGATCCTCCATGGCCTGCATCTGCTCCACATGGAGCCGGCTATCGCGGAGTCCGAGCAACCCCGCATGCACCTTGGGGTGGAGCGATTTCACCCGGCCATCGAGCATTTCGGGGACCCCGGTGTAGTCGGCGATGTTCACCGCGGGTATGCCGGCTTGGCGCAAGATCTCCAGGGTGCCCGCCGTGCTTATGATCTCCACATCGAACTCCCGCAGGAGCTGGGAAAACGGCGCCAGACCGGTTTTGTCATGGCAGCTCATGAGAGCCCGCCTGATTCTTGTCATGCGTAGTGGTCCTCCTGACGGAATAAGCCGCTCACGCCGCGGCGGCGCCTCGTGAATCTCCCGGATGGCGCGCCCCCGCACGGAGCGCGTGTCCAGCCGGAAATGGAAGGAGAGTGTAGCGCATTCATGGGGTCCCGTGGCAACCTGGACCCCGCCCATGATAGAAAAGATCGCCCCTTGCCGTCCAACTTGACAGCCCCTGCCAATCGTGGGTTCAGGTGGCTGTTTACATCCCCTGGCCCTTCGGACGGGGGATTGATCCGCTGACCTGTTGCGTGGACAACGCTTGGCCCGATGCCGCCGCTGCGCGGGATTGGATATCCGGGCGTTCAGAGTTTGTCCAACTCCCACACATACGGGGTCCGCCGCGGAAACAGGGTGCGTAGGAGTTGCCAAGCCTCGGGGGCTTGAGAGGGAGATTGATCCCGGGTTCCGGTGAGGACATCCTCGGCGTCGCGGCCGCCGATGACCAGCTCCAACAGATTCTCGCGGCCAATGTGGAAGCGGTTATGGCCCTTGGCGGGCGACACGTCCACGGCGCCGCGATGCGCCCGGATGCGATAGGACGCGCCGTCGCCTGCGATAAGGGTGGCTTCGGTGTGCTGGGTGTGGAGGCTGCTCGCTGCAAGGCGGCTTTCCCATTCCGGGATCATGGATTCGAGCGTCTCGGCCGTGTCGATGAGCGCCGCCATTCCGCCGCCCCCGCTGGTGTGGTGCGCCTCGTGGACGGTGGGAAACCGCTGGAGGTAGCGGGCAAGGGAATGGGTGGGGGGGAGGTGAAAGCGCAATCGGCAGCAATTCGCCTCATCCGCGAGATCCGTCACGGCGCGGATGAGGTGAGGCTGGGCGGAGCGTTCGGCGGCGCCAGCCTCCAAGATATCGAGGTGCTGGCTGCCGTGGCGGGTGGTGATGGCATAGGCGAGCACGGCTCCATCGGCGTCGGTGAGGACGTGGGCGTCCTCATGCTGGGTCCATTTGTTGGTGAGATGGGCTGTGCTGCGCAGCACGGAGAACGGGACCGCCGCGTCGTTGGCGTTGTGGATGCGTTGAATGGCCGCCAAGTCGCCGGGTTTGGCGGGGCGGACCGCGTGAGGGGCCTCGAAGGTCAATCCCTCGGCCACGTCCAATAAGATAAAGTACTCGGGAAAGACCGGCGTGAAGCCCAGCGGATAATGAAGCCTGGGATCGCCGAAGAGAAGGGCCAAGTGATACTTGCGGCTGCGTAAATGCCGCAATGCATCCTCAAGCAGGAGGCGCGCGATGCCCGCGTTCTTCTGGCGGGCCACCATGGGCCCGGGGCCGAGGCCGCCGACCTTGAGCCGCGCCTCGCCCAGCCGAAGGGTCTCGCTGGTGATTCGCAACACCCCGGCCAGCTCGTCTCCGGCAAAGGCCACGCGGGTGTATTCGGCGGACGAACTCGGGTACGCGGCGCTGTACCCGTTGCGCCAGTAGACGGCGGGGGCGCCTTGCTCGGCGAACGTGCGCGCTAGCAGGGCGTGGGCCCGCCGCAGTTCTTGCTCGTCTTGTGGCGCTCGTATAGCGAGTTCCATGGCGTCTAGGTTCATCCAAGCCCGGGTTGTCCGGCGTATTGCCTTGGCCGTGTGCTGCTGGGGCAGTGCGCCGCTTGAGAAACACGGGTATCCCCGCGGGATCGCGCTTCCCGTCTTAGGGCGCGCGCGATGACCTCGGGCAACGAAACATGGCGCGGGGATGGGGTGGGCGGCGCGACAAGCCGTTCTGCCGGGACCGCATTGGAAACGCCCCCGCGCCGCTGGGAGCCAGCCGTCTTCGCGAATCCATTGAGATCCTACCACATGGCGCGGGATGATTTCGCGCGTCCCGGCGGGATATGCGACGAGGCCGATCCCGGCGGGATCGGCCTCGGAAGGGATTGCGAATGGGGGTATGCAGCTACTCGTGGCGCAGGGCCTCCACGGGATCCATGTCGGCGGCGCGCATGGCGGGGTAAATTCCGAAGATGACGCCCACCATGGCGGAGATGGTGAAGGCGACCAAGGGCGCCCACAGCGTGACGATGGTGGCCATGTCGGCGAAGTAGCTGATCACAAAGGGAATCGTAACCCCGAGCACCACGCCCACGATGCCCCCCGTGGCCGATAGAAGGACGGTTTCGATAAGGAACTGCGTTATAATATCTTTCCGTTTGGCCCCCAACGCGCGCCGCACGCCGATTTCGCGCGTGCGCTCGGTGACGCTGGCCAGCATGATATTCATGATGCCGATCCCACCCACGATAAGGGAGATCGCGGCGATGGACCCGAGTACAATGTTGAAGATCCGCTGGGTCTGCTCGGCTTGGCGCAGCAGTTCCAATGGAACGATGATTTCGTAGTCCAGAGTGTTGTGGTAGCGTTCCATCAAGTCTTGGATGATGCCCGCGACATTGACTACTTGCTCTTGATCGTCGACGCGCACGATGGCCTCATGCAACTCGACTCGCTCCATGGAGCGCGAGCCCGCGCTCTGTTCGACGATTATCTCGCCAAATCGGTTGCGGGACGCGGTCAAGGGGATAAACATCCGGTGAGTGCCGGCTGCTCCTTCGGAGTCGTTGTTGGCGGCATGCCGGTCATCGATGACCCCGATGACGCGGTAGTATTGCCGCTCCACGCGAACCGTGTTGCCGACGGGATTGTCCAGCGGAAATAGGCGGCCCGCCGTGGTTCGGTCGAGCACCGCCACATTGAGGGACTGGTCCATCTCGTCATCGTTGAAGAACCGGCCATACACGACGGGGCTGTTGCTCATTTCGGGAAACCAGGGCACCGTGCCCGCAACCACGCCACGCAGGCGGCGGTCGGCGTTCCACAAATCGGTCCGGATGTTGCGGCCGGGCACGATGATGCTTATGCCGGGAATGACCTCGCGGATGCGGCGCACGTCGTCATAGGTGACGCCGTACTCGATGACCCGGCTCTGTTGGTCGGACGCTCCCCGGTCGTCCGGCGGCTCGACGCTGCGAACGATGATGTTGTTGGCGCCCAACTCTCGAATTTGAGCTTGCGCTTCATGGCTCGCGCCCTCGCCGATGGCGAGCATGGCGATGACGGAGCACACGCCGAATATGATGCCTAATACGGTCAGAAACGAACGCAGTTTGTGGCTCAAGATACTCTTGAAGCCCATCTGCAAGGTTCGCTTGAGCCTGATCAGGTCAATACCGATAAGCCGTTCCAAAAACATTGACGTGGGTGTCCTATCCCTTTGTGTCGTCTCGCTCGACTTGGCCGTCGCGCAACCGGATGACGCGCCACGAGCGGTCGGCTACTTCTTCTTCGTGGGTTACCAGAACAAGGGTCTTGCCTTGCTGGTGGAGTTCGTCGAAGATATGCAGGATCTCCTCTCCGGACGCGGTGTCCAGGTTCCCCGTGGGCTCGTCGGCGAGGAGGATGTAGGGGTCGTTGCTCAGGGCGCGCGCAATCGCGACGCGTTGCTGTTGCCCGCCGGACAATTCGTAGGGGCGGTGATCAAGGCGTGAGCCGAGTCCCACCATGCGCGCCAGTTCGATGGCGCGCTCCCGGCTTTCTTCCTCGCCGTAACCTTGGTAGTACAGCGGAACCTCAATGTTTTCCACCACGTTGAGCTGGGCAATAAGGTTGTAGGACTGGAACACGAATCCAATTCGTTTGCCCCGGATGGCCGACAATTCGTCGTCATCGAGTTGGGATACATCCTCCGCGCCCAGGAAGTACTGTCCCGATGTGGGCCGGTCCAAGCAGCCCAGAAGATTGAGCAGGGTGGACTTCCCACAGCCCGAGGGCCCCATGATGGTGATGTACTGGCCTTGAAGGAAATCCAGGGACAAGCCTCGCAGGGCCTCCACCGTGATGGGCCCCATTTGATAGGTCTTCTTAACATCCGCCAGCCGCACCACGGCTCCGTTCGAGCCTGGAACCGTGGTGGGCTGCATATCGTCCGAGCGTGATTCGATGCTTGCTTCCACAGGCTTACCTCTACTGTAATGGATCTATTCGTAAGGATGTGATCGAGCGGGGCTTGCTGCTATACGGCTCCGCCGCCACCGCGTCCACCGCCGCCGCCAGGGCCCATACCGCCGCCAGGGCCCCCGCCGCCTTCCGGCCGCCGCCGGGGAGCGGGGGCATCGCCATCCGCGGGAGCGGACGGAGCGTCTTCCGAGTCCGCCGTGCTGGGGATCTCCACGTCAACGGGGGCTGCCTCTTCGCCGTCTTCGTCTTCCGTGGCTCCATCCGGGCGAGGCGGGCGAAGCAGGACTTGTTCGCCTTCCTCGACACCGCTCTTGATTTCAATGAAGCGGTCATTGTAGGCGCCGGTCTCCACGGGGCGGGCCTCCACGGTTCCACCCGTCACCACATAGACATAGCGTTGACGGCCATGGGAGACCACGGCTTGCATCGGCGCGTAGACCACGTCATCGAGGTAGGTGATGATAATCTCGACGCGGGCGGTCATGCCGGGCCGCAGCCAGTCATAGGAGCCCTCAATGGCCACGGTGGTGGGGAATACCCGTAGATCGGGATTCAGCCACCGGTGCCCGGAATCCGGAACCAGCGCGACGCGGGTCACCTCGCCTCGGAGGATCGCCTCTGGATGGGCATCGGCCCGAACCCGCGCGGGCAAGCCGGTGCGAAGGCGGTTCACCATGGATTCGTGCACCTGCACTTGGACGGCCATCCTGTTCATGTCGGGAATGGTGAGAATCTCTTGGCGTTCCCGGATTTCCGTCCCTTCCTCGATGGGATCGTCGCCGCGGCCGCCCGCGGGGTACACCACGATGCCCTCGCGCTCGGCGCGAATGACACAGGCCTCGATTTGTTCCTTGAGTTCCGCGAGCCGGCGTTCTTGCAAGTCAAACGTCGCTTTCCGGGACCGGAGGTTCGCCTCGGATTGGGCCATCCGCGCCGAAGCCTGGCGGCGGGTGCGCTCCAGCCTGCGCTTGCGCTGTTCGTAGTCCGACACCGAACTCTCCAGCGCCTTGGGAAACTCATAGGTCATGAAGAGATCGCGCGAAGTGAGGGCGGCGTCGCGCTGAATCTCGCGGCGCTGCACCGTAAGCCGGTCTTGTTGTTCTTCCGAGGACGTGACAAACCCTTCCGCCAGCAGCTCCTGAGTCCACTCATGACGGGTCTGGGCCTGGCTCAGTTCCTCCTCGGCCAGTGTGATGTTTGACTCAAGGTCACGCAGACGCTGCTGCGCCTCGCCGCCCAAGCGGGGATCGTCCAACAAGTTCTGGTAATCCAGTTCGATCTCGATCCCGCCGTCTTGGTCTATGCTGTCCATGTCGATAGGAGGCATCGCGCCATCCGGGCCGGCCGCGGCGGCGTAGTACTCCCGGTCGTCCTCATCTCCGCTGGCGTCGTCCAGTCTCGCCAGCAGTTCCCGGCCCACGGCGGAGCCCAGGTAACGTTCGAGGTCCATGCGGGCGAATTTCACGTCGAGTTCGGAGTCATGAATGTCGCTCTCGTTCTGGCTGATTTGAATCTCGTGTTGTTCGCGGGCTTCGGTGAGCGAGGCCAACGCGTTTTCGTAGGTAATTTCTTGCTGGGTAAGATTGTCCTCGAGTTCCGAGGAGTCAAGTTCCACCAAGACCAACCCATTCGCTATGTCATCGGCCGTGACCGTGTATCCTTCAGGGATGATAGAGAGGATTGTGGTGCGTCCCTGCACTTCTGAACGGATTTCCTGGGCTTCGCGCGAGGTAACCTCGCCTCCCTCGACCACCGAGATTTCCAACGGGCCGCGGCGGACGGGGGCGGTCGTCGCGTTGATAGTGCTTTCCCCGGTTCGCATCCACCAGACGCCGGCCAAGAGCAGCGCCGCGGCGGCGATGCCGCCCTTCCACAACCAACCGCGCTGTTTGGCCCTGGCGCGAGCGGCGGCGGAGCCAGGTTTTTGGGTCGTGATGTTAGTTGACATGATTTTGCCTTTCCACAGCCTGTTATGTTCCTTTGAGCGCAAGAGATTCGCACCGCCCGCGTGGTGGCGCGTCTGTTATGCCGGCGAACATGGCTCCCCGCCGCACGAAGCCTTGGAGCAAAACCATGTGTTTCGCGTGCATGTCCATACGTCCTTGTTTCGGTATCTTCATGCCCCCCAACGGGGCATGTGACCATCATATATAGAAACTGGGCCGAGCCTAGAATTTCTCGAAATGGAGCACTTCATCCACTCCCCTCTTGGAGTGCGGCGTAACCTCGTCTTGGGGATAGCCCAAGGCTATTGTACTCACGAGCTTGTATTCCTTGGGAGCGCCAACCAAGGAAACCACGTCTTCCGCATACGGTTTCTTGTCTCCGGCTACCCAACAGGAACCTATGCCCAAAGCCGTGGCCGCCAACAGCATATTCTGCGTGGCCGCCGCTCCATCTTCCAGATAGTATGTGGTTTCTTTACACAGAACCACCATCGCCGCGGAGGCGTCCCTGAGGAATCGGGCGTTTTCGCCAAGGGAGGCCAACGTGCTCAGGGTGTTCTTGTCCGTGATCGCGACAAACTCCCACGGCTCCACGCCTCTGGCGCTGGGCGCGAGCCGGCCTGCATCGGCGATTCGCGTCAAATCCTCCTTGGAGATGGGCTTGTCGCCATAGCTTCTTACCGTCGCCCGTTTCCTTATAGCCTCGAATAGGTCCATACGTCAGATCTCCTTGAGACAATGATTCCCAACATGAAGCCTATACCGCGGCGCCAGCGCCGGCGGGCGCGCCAGGCGCGTTCTGCTGCATGTCCATGGGATCGCTGTCTTGCTCCCCCTCGGGGGCCTGGCCGTCCTCGTCGGCTCCGTCGGGGCGCGGCGGCTGAAGCAGCACGTCCTCGCCTTCTTCCAACCCTTGTTCGACGTGGATGAACCGATCGTTGTAGTCGCCTGTCGCCACGGGACGCGCGACTGCTTGCCCCTCCGCCACCACATAGACATAGCGCTGGTTGCCATGGGAAACCACGGCTTGTATCGGCACGTAGACGACGTCCTGGAGTTCATTGACGATGATCTCGACCTCGGCCGTCATGCCGGGGCGGAACCATTCGTAGGAGCCGTCGATGCTCACCGTGGTGGGGAAAAGCCGAAGATCGGGGTTGAGCCAACGGTGACCGGAATCGGGAACGAGCGCGACGCGCGTGACTTCGCCCCGCAGGACCTCGTCGGAGTAGGCGTCCACCCGGATGAGGGCGGGCTGGCCGACGGCGAGCCGGTTCACCTCGGCTTCGTGCACGTCCACCTCGACGGCCATGTGGTTCATGTCGGGAATCGTCAGGATTTCCTGGCGCTCGCGCACTTCCGTGCCTTCCTCGATGAGGTCGTCATTGCCGCCGCGGCCGCTGCCCGTGGCGTAGACCACCAGGCCCTCGCGTTCCGCGCGAATGACGCAGGCCTCGATTTGCTCCTTGAGTTCCTCGACCCGGTTTTTTTGCATATCATACCGCGCCTTGCGGGAGCGCAACCGGGCCTCGGCCTGGGCGGTTTCCGCGGCGGCCCGCCGGCGCGTGCGATCCAGTTCGCGGTGGGCTTGTTGATAATCGGAGACCAAGTCCTCGAGCTGCTGGGGGAACTCATAGTTCACAAACAACTCCCGTTCCGTTTCCCGCGAGCGAAGATCAATCTCGCTGCGCTGCAGGGACAGGCGATCTTGCTCTTCCTGAGCCGGCGTCACAAACCCTTCCTCGGCCAATTCCACGGTCCATTCGTACTCCGTTTCATCTTGACGAAGCTCCTCCTCGGCCATGGTGATTTGCGATTCGAGGTCGCGCAAACGCTGCTGGGACGAGCCGCCCAGCCGGTCGTCCTCCAAAAGACTCTGGTACTCGAGGTCCATCTCGAACTGGGGCTCGGAGTCGAAGTCTTCGGGAATCGGAAGGGGTTCGTCCGTATCGATGTCTTCCACGTCGATATCGTCGGCGTCAAGCTCCTCGATGGCGTCGATATCGCCCGCCGGATTGCCTCCCGAGCCAGGGTTGCCTCCGCTCGCCGCCGCCAAGAAGTCGCGATCCTCGCGTTCGCGCACCTGGGCCAACACCTCCTCGCCAAGCAGGTCCCCGAGATACTCGTGAACGTCCATCTCGGCGAATATCAGGCTTAGTTCGGCGTCGTGAATGTCGCTTTCGTTTTGGCTGAGCGTGATGGCGTGTTGCTCCTGCGCCTCGGTCAGCGAGGCCAAGGCGTTCTCGTACTCAATCTCCTGCTGGGTCAGGTCGTCCTCGAGTTCGGACGAGTCCAACTCCACAAGGATCATCCCGTCTTCGATATCCTCCTCGGTCACCCGGTAGCCTTCCTCCACGATATCGAGGATGGTGGTCCGGCCCCGGACCTCCGAGCGGATTTCCTGAGCCTCGGTGGACTCGGCCTCCCCGCCCTCGGTGACGCTTACGCGAAGGAGGCCGCGTTGGGCTTCAAAGGTGGTGGCGTCCAAGGCGGTCTCGCCTGGGCTGGTGAGCCAGATGCCCGCCAATAGAAGGGCCACGACAGCGGCCCCGATTTTCAGGTTGCGTCTAGTTGCGTTGGTCTGTGAGTGGCGTCGTGCTTCAGAGCTGCTCGACATGATCAACTTCCTCCCACTGGCCGTCTTCCTTGATGTGCAGTAAGCCCAAGTCACGCCAGAATGACAGGCGCGACAAGGTGTGATTGATAAGCGCGGCGGTAAGCGAATTGCGCGCGGACACCAAGTCGTTTTGCGCGTCGATTTGGTCCAGGGTGGTTGCCCGGCCGGCCTCGGCTAGCAACTCCTGCTCGCGCACGCGGCGTTCGTTTACTTCCACACCGATTTCCCGGATAGCATAACTCCGTTCGGCCTCCTCCAAATTCCGGAAGGCCCGGCGAACGTCCAATGTGATGTTGTCCTCGGCTAATTCGAGGCTGCGCAACGCGCGTTCGTAGCTGATGAGCGCGGAACGAAATGCATTGCGCTCCGCCTTGCGGTCCAGCGCGGGGTCCAGGTTAAGACCCGCCTGCCAAGTCATGCGGCGGAAGTCCAGGCTGTCCCATGTATCATCGCCGGGGTTGCTGGGCACGTTGGCCGCCAATCGAAGGTCCAGGCGGGGCTGCAGCGCGTCCACGGCCACGTCCACCCGGCGGGCCGCATCCTCGACCTCGTCCCGATCCGTGTAGAAATCGAGCCGGGAAGCCAAGGCTACGTTGACTGCCTCTTGCATACCGATCGCGGGATGGATTAAGCCGGTCTCGCGCAATTGGTCCAGTTCGGTGTCGTCGAGGATGAGGTCGGTGTCCGTGGACAGGCCGAGCTGCATCTTGAACTGGTCCAACGATTCGCGGTAGGACAACACGGAGCTGGTCCATGAATCCTCCGCGCTCAGTTCGGCCTGCACGCTGCGGCCAAGATCCGTCTCGGTGAGACGGCCGGCCTCGGCCAGGGCGCGCTGCCGCTCGGCGCCTTGCAAGAAGGACTGATACCCCAGCCAGTTATTCCGGGCCGTGTCGCGGCTTTGCAAGACGCGGTAATACTCGCCCGCGATTTGAACGGCGAATTCCTGACGGAACCGGGTGAAGTCGCGCAAGGCGTAGAGCAGGTTCCGCTCGGCCTGCTTAAGCGCTTCATCGGCCACGCGCTGGCCGCGTCCTCGCAGCAGGGGCTGCTGTATCGTGGCGGCCA
>SKRY01000213.1 GCA_007118235.1 Candidatus Hydrogenedentota bacterium
CATTATGTATGTGGAAATGCTGCGGGGAAAGATCCACCGCGCCACTGTTACCCAAGCCGATTTACACTACGTGGGAAGCCTCACCCTCGACCCCGAGCTATACGAGGCCGCGGGGTTTCTTGCCAATGAGAAAGTGTTGGTGGTGAACATAAATAACGGCGCCCGCTTCGATACGTACATCATCGAAGGGGAACGGGGAAGTGGGACCGTGTGTCTCAATGGCCCGGCCGCGCGCCAGGGACAAGTAGGCGATATAATTATCGCCATGACCTTCCGCATGATGGACGAGGAAACGGCCAAGACCTTCCGTCCCAAGACCGTTCATGTGGACGAAAACAACCGCGTGGTAAGCGTGGTGGACAGCTAAGATGGAGATTACATGAGTAACGTACGCGTGCGCATTGCCCCGTCGCCCTCGGGGTTTCTTCACATTGGGACCGCGAAGATGGCCGTGTTCAACTGGCTATTCGCCCGCCAGCAAGGGGGGACGTTCATCCTGCGGCTGGAGGACACGGACATTGAGCGGAGCAGCGACGAGTTCGCTCACGCGATGTGTGAAGGGTTTCACTGGCTAGGCATCGACTGGGATGAAGGGCCGCCGTTTGGCGACGTGCCCGCCAAGGGTGATTATGGGCCGTATCGTCAGTCCGAGCGCATTCCCTTGTACCAACGGGAGGCGGCCCGGCTCTTGGACGAGGGCAAGGCCTATAAGTGCTTTTGCACGAAGGAGGAACTGGACGCCGAACGGGAGCGCGCGCGCGCGGAGAAACGGCCGCCGCGGTATAACGGCAAATGCCGCAACCTGACGCCGGAGGAAATCGCCGCGAAGGGCGATGCGCCCTACAGCATCCGGTTCAAGATTGAGGAGGGCGTCACGGAGATCGATGATCTCGTCCAGGGAATCGTTCGCACGAACAACAGCGAATTCGACGACTTCATCATTCAGAAACCCAACGGGTATCCCACCTTCCACTTGGCTGTGGTGGTGGACGACGGGATGATGAAGATCAGCCACGTCTTGCGGGGTGACGATCACCTCACCAATGCCACGCGGCACGTCCTTCTGTTCAAGGCCTTGGGGTATCCCGTGCCGGCCTTCGCCCACTTACCCATGGTGCTCGACGAGAATCGGAAGAAGTACAGCAAGCGCCTGCGCGGCGCCAACGTGCTGGATTGGCGGACGGACGGCTACCTGCCCGAGGCCATCTTCAACTACGTGGTGCTCCTGGGCTGGACGCCGGGCGATGACCGCGAGCTGTTTACGAAGGAAGAACTTATCGAGTGCTTCGATATCAATCGTCTGGGCCAATCCGCCGCCCGGTTTGACATGAAGAAGGTTCAATGGCTTAATGGCCAGCACATCCGCCGCCTGAGCGTGGACGAATTACAGAGCCGCGTCCTGCCCATTCTTCGCGGTACCGGGTTTGATGTGGACGCGAAGCCGGCGGAATGGCTTTGGAAAATGACCCACATTTGCCAGGAAAAGATCAAGACTCTGAACGAAATCGTGGCCTATACGGACTTCTTCTTTCAAGAGATCACCGAATACGAGGAGAAGGCTGTTCGGAAGCAATGGGAAAAGGAAGACGCGCCCGCCCGCATGCGGCGCATCCGGCAGGCCTTCGAGGAGACCGAACCCTGGACATTGGACAACCTCAGGGCGGCGTTCGAGCGGATGACCGAGGAAACCGGGGAGAACCAAGGCGTGTTCATCCATCCCACGCGGCTGGCGCTTACCGGTAAGAGCGTTGGGCCAGGGCTGTTTGAGTTGGCCGAACTATTGGGCAAGGAAGCGTGCCTGGCGCGCATGGACCAGGCCATTGAGTATGTCAACCAATTGGGGGTGCATCAGGCATGAGCAAGATAGTGGTTGGGATTGATCTCGGGGGAACCAACGTCAAGACCGCGGCAGTGAGCCAGGAGAAGAAGATTCTTACACAGGATTCCCGTCCCACGGCCGCGGAAAATGGGCCGGAGGCGGTCATGGATGTCATGGCCCAAGCCGTCAAGGACGTGACCCGGGATGCGGGAGTGAGCCTCGAGGACGTTACGGCGGTGGGAATCGGCGCGCCGGGACCCATGAACTGGCAGACGGGCATTGTATACAGTCCGCCGAACCTGCCTGGCTGGCGGAATGTGCCGCTGGCGGAGAAAATGTACAAACGCCTCAACGTCCCGTGCTACGTCGACAACGACGCCAACGTCGCCTGTTTCGGCGAGTACTGGTCGGGCGCGGGGCAAGGCGTTGACACCATGTGCCTGTTGACCCTTGGCACGGGCGTAGGCGGGGGGATCGTCATCAACGGGGAACTCTTGCGCGGCATCGATGGGACCGCTGCTGAGATCGGGCATCTCAAGGTAATGCGCGGCGGCCGGATGTGCGGATGCGGTTCCGAAGGATGCCTTGAAGCTTACGCCTCCGTGACCGGGCAGGTCCGCACGGCGAAAGAGGGCATCGCCTCGGGTCAAGAGACGCTGCTGACCGAACTCAGCGGCGGCGATTTCGACAACTTGACGGGCAAGATGATCACCGAGGCGGAGAACCAGGGCGACAGTTTTGCCCAATGGGTGACGCGGGAAACCGGTACTTGGCTGGGAATCGCGTCGGCCAGCCTTATCAATCTGCTGAATCCCGAACGCATCATCTTCTCCGGAGGCATGATTGCGTCCGGCGAAAGCCTCTTCTCGGCCATTCGCGAAACCGCTCGCGCCAACGCATTTGAAGTGCCCGGCAAACGTTGCGAGATTTTGCCCGCCGGTTTGGGCGCGGATGCGGGCGTCATGGGCTCCGCCGCCTGCGCGCTCGCACGGCATACAGGGGAACTATAGCGCGTTTGCTATGCGGAATCGGGGGGCCGCTTCGCGTTCATCACGACGAGAACCCCGTGCGCCCCGGCCGTCATCCCCGCGCAAGCGGGGATCCAGAACCCTGGGATAATACCGCCTCCCGTGGATTCCCGCCTGCGCGGGAATGACGGTGGAGGAGGGAGTCCGCGCTCGCGGGGATGAGAGTCCCCGTACCGCCGGCGTCTCGCCGGCTGTGACCGCTAGGAACTCCCGCGCTCGCGAGAATGGCCGTAGGCGGGGGGTATCCCCCCCTCTGAAGGGGGCTATCTAAACAGCCGGGCACACCGCCTTTTCGGCTTTCACTGTGAAGCCGCTCCGAAGCTCAGGAGGTGAACCAGTTAAAGATCCGGAGTAGGAAGATCCACCGGGTCAATCGGTCGATGATGAGCAAGAGAGCGTCAAACGCGCCTGGATTCATGATGCATGTCCTTTCGTTAGGTTCGCCGCCTTCCACCAACGCCATCGTAACCGCTTGGGCGGTTACTTGGCTTCCAACGCGTCCTCGACCGCCTGTTCATGCGGCAACAGAGGCTGCTTCCAGGGCACAAACGCATTGAACAGGTTGCGGATGATCGCGCCCAGTTCAAACCCAGCCACAAACCACGGATCATCAGTGACATTGGCTTCCGAAGGCCGCGTCACTCTGCCGAGATGCTTCTTCATTGCTCGTTCTCCTTGGTCTCGCCAAACCAGCAACCCCATACACGACGGGCCAAATCATGGACCACGCCCCGTCCTTGTTCCTAATCGCTATTATGGCAACGTTCCGAAACCCATCGCAAGCATCGTTTTCACTCGCGGGCCGCACTCACGCCGGCGCCTCCATGACGTCGA
>SKRY01000407.1 GCA_007118235.1 Candidatus Hydrogenedentota bacterium
TACGCCGCGTCTCCGCCAGCCGCCTCCCGGAGTTTGGCGATGTCGAGTTTCGTCATTTGCAGCATGGCCTTCATGACGTCTTCCCGGCGTTCGGGCGTTGATTGCGTTATGAGCGTGTCCAATTCCCTGGGCACAACCTGCCACGAGACGCCGAATTTGTCCTTCAGCCAGCCGCACTGCACCTTTTCGCCCCCTTGGGACAGCTTCTCCCAGTAGTAATCGATTTCTTCCTGCGTGTCACAGTCGACAACAAAGGATACCGCCTCGGAAAACTGAAACGCGGGGCCGCCGTTCAGTCCCATGAAGGGCGCGCCGTCCAGTTCGAACGTAACGGTTAGTACTTGACCCTCGGGGCCTGGGCCGCTCTCGCCATAATGGGTCATGTTCAGGATTCGGGAATCCCTAAAGATGGAGATGTAGAAATTGGCCGCTTCCTCGGCTTGATCGTTGAACCACAAACATGGGGTGATTCGTTTCATGGGGGTTCTCCTCGTTGTCTAGGCGCCGATGGCTCTGCGCAATTGCCGCAAGGAGCCTAGATGGTGCGCCGCGTGGGGCGTCATGGCCAGGAGGCCGGTCAATGTGTTGGAGTCCGCTTGTTCCAGGAGGCTTTCACTCAGCGCTTCGCGTACGAGGGCGTATTCACGCTTCAACGCGCCGCGCAGCTCGCGCCATTCCTCCTCGTTCACCGCGCGCACGCTCCAGCTCTCGGACCAATCCGGGTTCCATGCCTCTCCCCGGGTCACGCCATTCACGTTGGCCAACCACCAGCACAGGTGTTCCGTGTGGGCCGCCGCCGTGGGGCCGCCTCCCGGGGGCTCGCGGGAGGCCTGCTCCGCCGTGAGCGCGTCCAAGGCGCCGAGGATGCCCGCGCCGGGACCGTGATTAACGAACCAGGTCCATTCCCCTTGCGCGCCCTCAAAGGCTTCCGCGAAGTGGGTCCGGATGATACCCGCCAACGTTTCGGGTGCGATACCGCTCATGCCGCCTCTCCTTTCTCAGTTCTGGCTGACCACCTCTCTACGGGGTGAGGTTAACAATCGCGTTCAACGTTTCCGGGTCGAAAGGCGCGGAGAAATGCTCATGCACAACGCGCCATTCTCCTTCCTGTTTCTTGCAACAGACCGTGCCGCGCGTCCAGCCCACATCCTCCTTACCCGACTCATCCACGGCGCCGCATCGGACAAGAAAGTGGGCAAGGGCCATATGCTCCTCCGCAACAATGGCGAGTTCGTGAAGGTCGAAGATGGGCGTCCCGGGAAACGCCCGGAGGCATTCCGCATAATGAGCGCGATACGCCTCCACCCCCTTGAACTGGAGCTGCAAGATGGCGTCGAAGGCCACGACTTCCGGGGCGAAGTGGGCCATGACGCCGTCGAGGTCCTGGGCCCGGACCGCCGCCGTCCAGTTTTCCAGCATGCCTTGGATTGCGGCCTGAGCGTTCGCTGTGTGGGTTTCCATGGGTGGGGCTCCTTGATGTGGGTTATCTTCGCGGATGATCAATACTCCCATGCCGCCAATGCGTGGAAGGGAAACACGGGGCCGAGCTTGAAAGGCCTCTTTCGGGGCCCGGCAGGGTCGCCCTCTTGCTCCTAGTTTCATTCGAACGGACGGCCCGAAATTGACATCCCTGGCGGGAAGAATCCGCCCGTTCCAGCCATGAACATCCCATGCCTTATTATGAGGTGGGTATAGCTGTCCAACAAGAAACCTAGACCATAAACAGTGTTCTCGGAGCCCGTATTTCCCTCGTGTCCCATGGCTTAACACAACCCGGCGACAATCGCCGTGAGGGAAGAACATGAACGGAGCGTATCGAGGCGGTATCGGCGGTTGCACCGCGACGCGGATGGCTGGAACGCGTGTGCGCCGGACCCCGATTGGTCATTTGATTTTGCGCCGCATCATCGGCACAATTGCCTCCCAACGGAGTGGGGTCCATAACGCAAAAGGAGATGGGGTAGTGTGGGATATCTAGACGACTTGCGTTCCGATGAAGTGCGTTCCCGGCTGGAGGGCGTGTTTTACAAGGCCGAGGCGGGGCGGTGCCTGAATGGGGTCACGCATGACTTGAACAACTACTTCGGGACCATCCTGGCGTATGCGGAGATTCTAAGCTTGGATGTGGAGGACGGGGACGCCAAGCGGTCCATCAACGAGATTATTGATGGGGTCCGGAGATGCACCCGGCTCGCCAACAAGCTCAATGGCATTGCCCGGCCGGAAAGGCCCAATGTCTCGCTGGTGGACCTTGACACGCTTGTGGAGGGGATTTGCGAGCTGAGGGCGTACGATTTTCGCGTGGTGGGGGTGGCCCTTCGCACGAATCTCAGCGGCGGCGCGTCGTTGATCGTGGACGCGCCAAAGATCGAGATGGCGGTGGTGTCCTTGCTGTCCAACGCCCTGGAAAACGCGGCGCTGGGAGACGCGGAGCCCGCGGCCGAGGTGGCCGTCGCGGCGGAGGAAGACGGCGGGGTTCTAACGGTGTGGGACTCCGGGCCGGCCGTGCCGGAATCGGACTGGGGAGCCATGTTCGAACCGTTTTACACCAAGCGGGACGGCGCGCACGTGGGCCTTGGGCTGCACGTGGTTCGAAAGATAGCCGCTTATCACGATGGCGGCGTAAGCTACCATCCGAACCACGGCGTGCGGTTGTGGCTGCCCCGCTCCAATTCACTGACGCTGGGGTGAGGCGCGGCGGGATAGGCGCGGCGCCGGTCCTATTGATTGCCGTCGGCGAAGGCGTAGGTCACCCGCACGCGCGCCACGCAGACCATGCGCTCCCGCAGGGCTTCTTCCTCGCTTCTCATGGGGCGTTCCCAAGAGATGTCCAGGATCTCCACGTGGTCCACGGCCCGTATGCGGCCCTGCATTAACTGGGCGGCGCTGTTGGCCAGGGGGTACGCCTCTTCCATGGCCCGGTTGACGGCGGTTTGTTCCACGGAGGCCCGGTCCGCCACGTCGTAATAGGGACCTTCGAGGCTGCTGTCCAAGTCGCCGGCCACCCGGCGGACGCCATCGCAGGCTTGCGCGAACCGCTCCATCCCTTCCTCCGGGTCGAGGAACACGTAATGGTGGAAGCGAAGGCGCACGAAGCGTTGGATGAGGGGCAGCGCCGCGTCGACCGGACGTTTTTCCCCGACCAAGGTTTCGTTGGGGGATACGTCATTCGCGTTGAGCGTCTCCACGACGGTCTGTTCGAAGCCGGAGGCCTCGGCCATGGCCTCTTGCATGGTGTCCGCCGTGAACTCGCGCGTGAGCCAGAAATCCACATGGTCCGGGCGTGCTTCCACCTTGGCCTCGCCCACATTATGAATGGATGCGTAAAAGTCCTGCCCGGCCGCGCCAAGGCTGGTCCACATCACGGCGGCTCCCGCCACCAACAGCCCAGAGTATCTCGTCCACGTCCTCATGCGTCCGCCTCATCGTATTTCGGGCCGCGCGGGCCCGGTTTGTTGTGAGAAGCGCCTGGAAGCCGAAGCCGCGTTCCAGGCGCTTTGCGCGTCTATTCGATGATGATCAACCCGAGCACGTCCGCGCCCCGGTTCGACATGACCACCATGTCCTCCGCCTTGGTCAGAATGGCGCCGCTGAACCGGCCGGGTCCCACACGGACATGTTCGACCGATGGCCCGCGGTGGTACTCGTTCGTCTCCGGGTCGTAGATCCCCACGTA
>SKRY01000037.1 GCA_007118235.1 Candidatus Hydrogenedentota bacterium
GAAACGGATGGTTTTGGTGTTAAGCAGCAGTATCCAATTCCGGTTTTGTATAAAGGTGTAGTGGTTGGGGATTTTTATGCAGATTTGCTGATTGACGACCGGCTTATCGTTGAATTGAAAGCCATTCATAATATGGGAAGAGAACACGAAGTTCAATTAGTCAATTACCTTACAGCTACAGGTATTGACGATGGTCTGTTGATCAACTTTGGCGAATCGGTTGAAGTCAAGCGGGAATTTCGTCGGTACAGGAATAGACATGATTTACAGGATTGACAAGATTGGTTCATGTTCTTTAATCTTGTAAATCATGTAAATCATGTCCAAATACCAGGAGGAGTCATGACTGAAGCAATTAGTGTTTACATGACAGCGGGTTCTTACAAGGAAGCGCGGCATATCGCCGGTGAGTTGATTGATAACCGGTTGGCGGCTTGCGTGAACATCTTGGGCTCCGTTACCTCCGTGTTCTATTGGGATGGCGTGCAGGAGGAACAGGAAGTGGTATTGATCGCCAAGGCTAGCCGCGTGGACTTTGAGGCGATCAACGAGAAGGTGCGCGCTATCCACAGTTACGACTGTCCGTGCATTGTAGCTTGGCCTATTGCGGAAGGGGATAGTGAATTCGTTCAATGGATAAGGGACGAAACACTTGGCAAGCGCCAACAGCCATAGCGTGGAGTTTTCCTGGCGCGTCCGAAGCGCGCCAAAACGTGAAGGAAGCCGCATTAACTAAACCGAAAAGGAGCGTGATGTCTAAACCGAAGGCCGTTCATTTTGGCGCGGGTAATATTGGCCGGGGATTCTTGGGTCAGCTTTACTATGAATCAGGGTATCACACGGTATTCGTGGATGTGGTGGACACTCTGGTGCGTGCGCTCAACGAGCGAGGGGAATACCCTATTCGTGTCACCGACGAGGAAACGTACACCATCACCGTTCGGGATGTGTCCGCTCTAAACGGATCGGACACCGAGGCGGTGGCGCAGGCGGTAGCGGAGGCGGACATCGTCTCCACGGCGGTTGGCGTTGATGTGCTGCCGCGAATTGCCCCGGCGCTGGCGGGTGGAATCACGAAACGGTTCGCGGACCCGGATGCGCCGCCGCTCGATGTGATCATTTGCGAGAACTTATTGAATGCGGGCGCGTTTCTCCGGGACGAGGTCCTGGCGCTCACCCCCAGGGACCGGCAGGGGGCCTTGGAGGAGAAGGTGGGATTCGTGGAGGCCAGCATCGGCCGCATGGTCCCGCTGTCTCAGCCCGGTGGCAGGGACGACTTGTTGGCGGTCAACGTGGAGGCGTATTGCGAGCTGCCCGTGGACGCCAATGGGTTCAAGGGGGCGATACCGGCGATTCAGCATCTGCATCCCATGGGCAACTTCGAGGCATATGTTGAGCGCAAGCTGTATGTGCACAACGCCGGTCACGCGGCAACGGCGTATTTGGGTTATCTCACGGGATACGACTTCATCTATGAGGCCATCCGGGACAAGGCCATCCGGGAAGCGGTCGAAGCGGCGCTCGCCGAGAGCTGCGCGGCCTTGGCGGCCAAGCATCGCATGGATTCGGGAGAGTTGAAAGCGCACGCCGAGGATCTTGTCCGGCGCTTTCACAACAAGGCTTTGGGAGACCAGATTACGCGCGTGGGTAAGGAGCCCCTTCGCAAACTGGGCCCCAATGACCGTCTGATTGGAGCCGCGAATTTGTGTTTGGGGTATGAGGTACAACCCAAGAATCTGGCCTTTGCGGTGGCCGCCGCGATTGAGTATGATCACCCCGGAGATGCGTCCGCACAGGAACTCCAGCACATGCGCAAGGTATACGGGCTTCCTTTTATCCTCACGCAAGTTTGCCATATCGCGGAAGATTCCCCATTGGCGCAATATATCACCGAGGGTCTGAGCCGTCTGCAAAGGGACGGGTGGATTCAATACTAGTAAGGAGCTTTCATGCACGAGATCAAAATGCCCCAATTGGGCCAATCCGTCGAGGAAGCCTCGATTGTGGAGTGGTTTAAGAAAGAAGGGGACAACGTCGAGCAAGGGGAGCCGCTCTTCAGCGTGCAAACGGATAAGGCCGAGGTGGAATATGAAGCGCCCGCTTCGGGGACATTGCGCAAGGTCCTTCTTGAACCCGATGTGCTTGTGCCCGTCATGACGGTGGTCGCCCTCATCGGAGACGAGAACGAGGAGCTTCCCGACTTGAGCCAATACGCGCCCGCCCCCGCGGAGGGTGCGGAGCCCCTCCCTGAACCGGAAACGCAAGAAGAATCCGTCCAATCCGCCGCTGAGGCGGAACCTGCCCACCAGGGGGGCGCCGTGCGTACGGAGGATGATGTCGAACGGGTGTCCCCCCGGGCGCGGCGAAAGGCGAAGGAACTCGGAATCGATCCCAGCGGCCTGCCCGGCTCGGGACCGATGGGCCGCGTGTTGGAAGAAGACGTCGCCGCGGCCGTGGCATCCGCCCCGAAGGCTACCCCCACGGCCCGCCGGTTGGCGCAAGCCGAAGGCGTCAACCTTGCCGCGGTGCGTGGCTCGGGCGCCGAGGGCAAGATCGTGAAGGAAGATGTGGAGCAGGCGATTGCGGCTGGGACCGCTGCTAGCGCCAGTCGAGCTTCTGGCGGCGGGCGGCGAATCCCGCTTAGCCCGATGCGCCGCATTATCGCGGAGCGGATGGTTCAGAGCAAGGCGGAGGCGCCGCATTACTACATCACGATCGAGGTTGACATGGGGGAGAGCAAGAAGATGCGCGAATCCCTCGCCACGTTCCGGCCTTCGTTCAACGATTTCGTGCTCCGCGCGTGCGTCCGGGCGCTTCAGAAGTATCCGCAAGTCAATGCGCGCTGGGGGGGCGACGCCATTGATGAGATAGAAGATATTAATGTTGGCTTCGCCGTGGCCCTGCCGGACGGCCTGATCGTGCCCGTCATCAAACAGGCGCAGACCAAGTCGCTGCAAGAGATCAACAAGGAATCGCGGGAGCTGACCCAAAAAGCGCGCGACGGCAAACTTACGCCCGAAGACTACACCGGCAACACCTTCACGGTGTCAAACCTGGGCGCGTTCGGCGTGGACCATTTCACCGCCATCATCAACCAGCCCGACAGCGCCATTCTGGCCGCTGGTCAAGTCAAGGACCGGCCCGTGGTCATCGACGGCGGCATTTATGTGCGGCCCATCATGAAGCTCACGTTGTCGAGCGATCACCGGGTGATTGACGGCGCTTTGGCGGCGCAATTCATGGGGAAACTGAAGGATATTCTTGAAAACGCGGACTATTAGGGAGAAGCAACACATGGCGGAGTACGATATCGCAGTCATTGGCTCTGGTCCCGGTGGTTATGTGGCGGCCATTCGCGCGGCGCAAAAAGGGGCCAAAACGGTGGTCATCGAGCGGGAAAGCGTGGTGGGGGGCGTGTGTTTGAATTGGGGCTGCATTCCCACGAAAACGCTCATTTACGCCTCGGAGTTGTACCGGAAATTGCGGGAACACGGGAAGGATTACGGGGTTTTAGCGAATGATTTGAGCGTGGATATGAAACAACTTGTGGCCCGGAAGGATGAAGTGGTCAAGCTCAACGCGGGCGGCGTGGAGAAGCTGTTGAAAGCTAATGGCGTTGACCGGATCACAGGGGATGCGGTCATTCAGGCGCCGGGCCACATCAAGGCGGGAGA
>SKRY01000331.1 GCA_007118235.1 Candidatus Hydrogenedentota bacterium
CCGCCTCAAGGGTACCCGGAATTCCGTAAAGCGCTGCCCCCGCAATCCCGCACACGCTGATCCACGCCAGCAGGGCCGCGGCCATGGTGCGCCCACACTGGGCGGCGAGCCGTATCCGGCTATGGGACGCCAACAAGAACACGGCCAAGGCGCCCGCCAGAAGAAGCCCTTCCGGCGTCAGAATGAAAGACCCTATACGTACGCCCATGCCGAATCACCTGTTCCTTGCCCTATGTTCCGAATCCAGCGCCTGCATCTCGCGGACTCTATCCGAACTCGTTGATTATATCCAGCCGCGTATTGGTGAATCACGAACAGATTCCGCACGCGCTGTTTGACACCAAGATACAGCATGGCTCACTATACACGTTGCGACTCGGCGCCGCCGGGGCGCCGGATGTGTCCATCATTGAAATGGAGAAAGGATGCCGACTATGAGATGCGCCGTTATGTGGGCGGGATTGGCCCTCGCCTTGGGTTTTGGGATGGGAAACGCTCACGGGCTGCCGGAAGTGGAGCCCGTGGACCTCAACGAGATTGACCTGGCTGATTTCACGGACCTGGACCTTGACGTGCCCGCGGGGAACTTCCCCAACTTCCCCTTGCCCTATTACGTGGCCCATTTCCACCGGCTGGCCAACGCCGTGGTGGAGGAAGGCGAACACCGTGGATTCATAGACCTTTCCGTATGGCGGCGGCCACAAGATAATGAGCCGTACAACGCCCGCATCATGGAGAACATTTTGTCGCTCGCCTACTTCTACTGCACGGACGAGCCCTGGAACCCCTACTACGGCGATGAGGCCGTGCGCGCCCGGATGGAGGCCGCCATGGAGTTCTGGGTGGGCATGCGGAGCGAGGACGGCCTCTTCAGCGAGTACGGCTGGGAAAGTTGGAACCGGCCCGCCACGGCCTTCGCCACGAAGTTCATGGGGGAGACCCTCCGCCTGCTCGATGATGGCCCGCCCATCGATCCGGACATCCACCAACAGGTGATAGAGGCCAACCGGGACGCCTTCCGCCGGTGTTTCGAGGACGGTCTGTGGATTGAGGGCGGCGCGCGGATGAGCAATCAGTGGGGCAACTTTTGGCCGGGAGCGATGGCCCACATTGACTTGTTCGATGACCAAGAACTGGATGAGCAGCTCCGATACTGGATCAACGAAACCTCCATTGGCGGAGAATACCCCTTCCAGAGCGTGACCGGCTACTTCCACGAGGCCAACGGACCGTGTTGGCGGTACAACTTCGGCACGCACATGTCGAACACGCTCATGGCGTGGCATTACGCGCAGGGACGCGGAGTGAATGTGATGACCGAGGACGATCCGGAGCTGATGGATTGGCTGATACGGGAACATGAGCTTTTCGCCGATTGGGTGAGCTACAACGCCGTGCTGGAGCCCGATGAATCGGAGTTTGTGCTGAACCGGGCCATCGAGACCCGGCAGCGAAAGGCCTCCTTCGAGTACCGGGATTTTCCCATGGCCGAGGTGGTGGAAGGGTTGCGTTCGTTCATTCCCACACGGGAGGAGGCGCAAGAGCGGCGCGACGCGTTCCGCGCCGGCCTCGAGGCCGCGTGGCCCGTGGTCGAAGAGCTGGAACTGGGCAGCACGGGCTCGTTCAGCCCCTACGCGTTTCTGCACCGGCCGCATGAGCTGTGGTATCCCACGAATGACCAACGCGAGGAAGCGCGCGCGCGATTGCCATACTTGGCCTCGGACACCTTCACGCATCAGCGCACGGACGGCTGGTACGTGTTCAGCTACGTGCGCCGGCCCGATTACTACGCCGCTTTCAGCATGGGCAATCGGGGAACCGGCCAGCAACGCCTCGGCCTGGGTCTGCTGTGGCATCCGGACGCGGGAACCATGATGCAATCGCACAGCGGCCGGAGCCTGGAGGCGTGGGGAACCCGCGCGGAGGGAGCGGACAACGTGCACGAGGCCGTGAGCATCTACAAGGAGAACGTGGAGTTTAGCTTGGACGGCGAACCCTTCGAGCCCGAGGAAGGCGTGGGCGACTTGCCCAATGGCGAGGCCGATTTCGCGGCCGTCTATCCGCTCGGGGAAGACGGCGAGGCGGGCGTGAAGACGGTGTCCTTCACGGACGGGGCCATCAACGTCACCGTGAATCACGGCGGCGCCTTCCGGGAAGAGATCCCGCTGCGGGTTCTGGATGGAGACGAACTCGCCGTGGAAGGCGATACCGTCACCCTGCGGCGCGGGACCGTGACCATGGTCATCACGTTTAACGGCGCGGAAAGCATCGACGTGGCCGAGGCCGAGGAAGCCGAGGTCATCGTCGCGCAAGCGGATGGGGAACTGGAATACGCCATCACGTGGGAAACGGAATAAACAAGCTAAGGAGTTTGGTATGAAGACCATCACGATTCGGCCGATCTTGGCCGCAATCTTGCTGTTTGGCGCGGCCGGGGCTCATGGGCTGCCGGAAGTGGAGCCCGTTGATCTGACGGAAGTAAACCTTTCGGACTTCACGGACCGGGACCTCGATATGCCCGTGGGCAACGCCCCCAACCATCCCTTGCCCTATTACCTCGCCCATTTCCATCGCTTGGCCAACGCCGTGCTTGACGAGGGCGAGCACCGGGGCTTCATTGATCTTCCCGTGTGGCGGCGCGAACGGGACAACGAGCCGTACAACGCCCGCATCATGGAGAACATCCTGTCGCTCGCCTATTTCTACTGCACGGACAAGCCGTGGAACCGCTACCACGGCGATGAGGCCGTGCGCGCCCGCCTAGAGGCCGCCATGGAATTCTGGACGGGCATGCCCAACGAGCAGGGCCAGTTCAGCGAATATGATTGGGGCAGCTGGAGCCTGGCCCCCACCGCCTTCGCCACGAAATTCATGGGCGAGGCGCTCCGCCTGCTCGCGGACGGCCCCCCCATCGACCCGGACATTCACGAAGCCGTGATCGAGACCAACCGGAACGCATTCCGGTCGTCGTTCGAGGACGGCCACTTCATTGATCACGCCACGCGCTTCAGCAATCAGTGGGGCAACTTCTGGCCCGGCGCCATGGCCCACATCGATCTCTTCGATGACCAAGAGTTGGACGAGCACCTCCGGGAATGGACCGCGGCGACCTCCGTTGGCGGCGAACACGCCTTCCAAAGCGTGACGGGCTACTTCAACGAGCAGCGCGGGCCATGCTGGGGCTACAATTTCGGCACGCACATGTCGAACACGCTCATGGCCTGGCGCTACGCCACGGGCCACGGCGCCAATGTCATGAGCCAGCAGGACCCCGAACTCATGGATTGGCTCCTCGAGGAGCACGAACTCTTCGCGGAATGGCTGGGCTACAACGCCCTACTCGAACCGGACGGATCCGAATTCGTGTTGAACCGCGCCATCGAAACCCGGCAGCGCTTGGGGGCCTTCACCTACCGGGATTTCCCCATGGCTGGCGCCGTCGAAAGGTTGCGCCCGTATCTTCCCACGGAGGACGAGGTGGAGCAGCGGCGCGCCGATATCCGGAAGGAGCTTGAAGCCGGGTGGCCAGAGGTCGAAGAGTTAAACGTCGGCGATTTTGGCGCGTTCAGTCCCTACGCATTCCTGCACCGGCCCCACGATCGCTGGTATCCCAGCAACGCCCAACGGGAGGACGCGCGGGCGCAATTGCCCTACCTCGCCTCGGAC
>SKRY01000461.1 GCA_007118235.1 Candidatus Hydrogenedentota bacterium
CGATCTGAATGTTGCCATGCAAATGGACGCGCACCTCCGAGCTGTTGTTGCCGCCCAGCACCGGGCGGTCCTGCGCGAGCGCCGCCACGGACAATCCCAGCCGGGCAGCCGAGATGGCCGCGCAGGTTCCCGCTATTCCGCCGCCGATCACGACCAGGTCATACGTTCCACCGTCCTCCGGCGTTTCCGGGTGACCGAGCAGTTCGCGGCGGAAGCGGGCCAGCTCCTCGCCTTCGTTTGGCGGGATGAAATCGCTGTCCGTGGTGAACACGATGGCGTCGCACCGGCCGTTGAAGCCTGTTAGATCGCGCAGGGCCACCTCGACCTCAAGGCCGTCTTCGCCGATCTCGACGGCGCCCCCTTCTTGCCAGGCCCAAGCCTCTCCGTTCGTGCCGAACACGATTGGCAACGCTTCTCCGTTCACCAGAACTTGAAACCGGCCGGGCGAGGTGGGCGCATTGAAAGTGGCGCCCCAGTCCCGCGTGCGAACCAGCATCCGGTATTGGCCGGCGGCGGGAAACGCGACGTGTGTCACCGCGTCCTGCACCGGACGTCCCAATCCGTGGGCCATTAGGTAAGGCGAGCCCATCTGATCCATCATCTGGGTGTCATTCACCCAGCCCCCGAACTCCTCGAAGCCCTCGGCCTCCACCAGCACGGTATTCGCTGGCGCAACTCCCCACGCGCGGGTGGGGAGTTGCGCCAGACCATAGCCCGCGCCCGCGGTTCCGGCGGCGGCCACCGCAAGGAATTGCCGCCGCGTCAAACTGGACGACCGTTTCTTTGTCATGACTGTTCCCTTTCGTTTGTTGCGTTTGTGTGCGTGTTTCGCCGGCGTCCTTCCTACTCCGCTTCGTAGCAGCGTATCTCGTAGACGCGGGCCTCGGGCGTTCCGTTGGTGGCGTGGACCGTCAACCGCAGCGTCTCCACCTCGACGGGATCAAACGTGTGACGGCACAGGCGCTGATAGTTGTCCTCGACCTCCGCCAAGATGACCTCGTCCCCGTTGGGCGTCACGGCGGTCAGCGTGTAATCCTTCACTGTTTCGGGCTGCGGCCCTAACTCCATGCGGTTCTGACGGGGGTACTGGGCGGTCAAGGTGAGTTCACGGTGGAACCCGCTGTCGAACACGAGTTGCACATGGCCGATGGTTTCGGGTTCGTCCCAGGTCAGCTCGATCCAGGGGGCGCCGTTCTCTTCCATGTCGCCCATCCACCGGTTCTCGACCTCTCCGGGCATGTCGCGGGTCACGCCGTTGATGACATACTCCGGGAGTCCGTCCATGACGACCGAGGAAGCGCTTACCTCGGCGCGGCGGGCCACGTCATCGGGATCTTGGTTGGTGACTTCGCGGATGGTCTGGTCCTCGCGGATCAGGCGCTGCTGCAAGCGCCGCATCTTACTGGAATCCTGGCGAAGTTCGCGCGGCTTGCAGTCTTCCTTCAAGCACAGGGCCGCCGCTGTTCCGACGGCTTGGCCCGCGACGGCGCAGGTGCCCATGACGCGGGTGGACCCGAACGCGACGTGGCTCACGCTGATGTTCCTGCCGGCCATGAAGAGGTTGTCGATGTTGCGGGAGTAAAGCGAACCGAGCCCGATATTGTAGACATCATCCACGGGAATGGAGCGGTACGGCGACTCGGTGTAGGCGTCGAAGCCCAGGGAGGGGTGATCGTCGAAGGGCCAGCCGCCAATGGCCACGGCGTCGGTGAAGGTGCGCCAGTCGCCGTTGATGTCGTTCTGGGTCATGATGAGGTCGCCCTCGAGCCGGCGGGATTCCCGCTTGCCTGGGATCATCCCCACGGTTTCCAGCGCCCAGTTCTCCGAATCCGGATGCTCGCCGCTATTCTTGATGAAATCCCACACGCCCAACACCACGGCGAGCAGTTCAAACCGGAGCTGTTCATTGTCACGGATGGTGTCATAGACACCGCCCAGTTCGATCCACCAGTAGCCGTATTCATACCTGCCGAGGCCCCGGTACTGGAAGTGCTCGGCGCTGAGTTTGCGGGCCCAGCTTGGTGGGCGATAGGGGATGGGCCTGTCGTGTTCGCGGGCGGTGAAAAGAATGCTTGACCCCATCGTCATGCCTTCCTGGTCGTAGCCCGCCAACGATTCGTTGAACGCGTCGTAGCGTTCCCGGCCCACGCGGTAGGCCGCGCCCGATTCGAGTCCGAGGCGGCTGTCGCCCGTGGCGTCCACGAACAGCGGCGCCTTGATGTGGTAGAGGTGTTCCGTCTTGTCGCAACGGGCCCAGATGGCGTCAATGGTGTTCTCGTCCCTCATCTCCGCCCGGTAAATGGAGGTGTCGAGGATGAGCTTGAGGTTGGGCTCGCTCACGCACTTGTCATACAGCATGAGATCCCACAATTCCCAAGCGCTGTGCGGGTTCCACTTCGCGTTTTCCAGGCGCATTTCCTCAAGGATGCCGCCCTCGCGCCAGCCAGCCTGGCCGCCGTGACGGTCCGCGCCGACGATGTGCATGCGGATCTCGCTGCTGGCGTTGCCGCCCAGGCGGGAGCGGTCTTGAATGAGAATGACCCTGATTCCGTTGCGCGCCGCGGCGAGGGCCGCGCACACGCCCGCCATGCCGCCGCCGCATACCACAAGGTCGGTTTCCAGCTCGACCTTGTGCATGTTGGGCTCGGCATCCGCCTTCGGGGCGTCTTCCGGGGCAAGGGGGTGAAACTGTTCGCCATATTGAACCAGCGTTTCAGTGGCTCCGGGACGTTCCATGGGATCCGGCGCCGCCGCAAGCGATTGGGGCGCCTTCACGATGAGGCTGTATCCCGTGCCCGCGGCCGCCGCCGCGAGAAACTGCCGCCGTGACCAGTTGGAGTGTTCCTTATTACTCATTGCACTTCCTTTCCGTTATCTATAGATTCCAGTTCGTTCTCCCGCAGCCCCGGCCAACCTCAAGTGCCGGCGCTGCAATAGAATGGCGGGAAATGTCCCCCCGCACTAAAGCAGGGACATTCCCCGCCCTTGCCGAGAGTCTCCGCCGGACACCGTCTTCCAGCAGAGCCATATTAGCAGGTCAGGCCGCGCCAATGATCAACCATAGCCGCCCAAGCGGTTGATGGTGATGTGGGCTTGGGTGCCCACCGCCCGCTCGTGAACGTTGGGATCGTTGGGATCAAGCACCTGGATCGGATAGCTTTCATTGAAGCGGATGAACTCCACATGGCCGTCCATGGCGCAAACGGCGGTAAGCAACAAACAATGGTGCGCGTGAAGGCTATAGGAAACAGCGTGGGAAGCCGAAGAGTCTCACGGCCCCAAGTTACTTCGCAGAACAAGATCACCAAGGCGCTTGGGAAGCGAATTCCCGTACGTTTTTAGTATGATTGCTAGCCTTGCATAAATGTGCCAACATAGTCTAGACTCTCCGAAAGAGTAATTAGGTCGTAGTACTGAGATCGGACGAGCACGAGGGGCTTCGGAACCCGAAGGGCATAACAAGATGCGGGAGGGAATTGCTTTGTATATGGGATTTATGGGGTCACTACTCATTGTCTCCGGAGCCATCGCCGGCGCGGCGCAAGCAGGGGACTATGCCGTCGAGGTCACGGATCAAGACCGTCAACGCCTGGAACTCGTGAAGGAGTTCGCGGACAATGTCTTGGAGAGGGGGCGCGATCAGTGGAGCGCGGAA
>SKRY01000203.1 GCA_007118235.1 Candidatus Hydrogenedentota bacterium
TCGACGTCGTCCCCGAGCCCGCGTCGATGACGTTGCTTGGTCTTGGTTTGGCCGGTCTTGGCGTGCGCCGGTACCGCAACCGGAACGCTAGCAAGAGCTAACGCGAGGCTTGCGCGCGGCCGGGTGGTGAACGGCGCGGCGCGGGCTTGACGCGCGATGATGCCGAAGGCGGGTTCCTTGTTAGACGGGGACCCGCCTCCGGTTCTTTTTACATCCCCCGGCCCTTTGGGCCACCCCCTTCAAAGGGGGAATTATGCGGTCTTCTCTTTGCGGCTTAGCGTCTTAGCGTGAGGCCAAGTTCATCTCACGCAAAGACGCAAAGGCGCAAAGATTTTTTTGAAGGACCATAGCAGGCGATATATACTTCCGACCTTTAACGGAGCACGAATCGGCGGAGAACGAGCCCATGACCGAAAACGAGATTTCACGCGAGATCGTGGACGCCTGCTACTGCGTTCACTCCGGTCTCGGGCCAGGGCTTCTGGAATCCGTTTATGAAGCCGTGTTGGCGCGGGAATTAGAGAAACGGGGCTTGCGTGTGCAACGGCAGGCGGCCGTGCCGGTGGTCTGGGACGGCCAAGTGTTTGACGAAGGATTCCGCGCGGATCTCGTCGTGGAAGATAAGGTTATTGTCGAACTCAAAGCCGTGGAGCAGACGGCGCGGGTGCATCGGAAGCAATTGTTGACGTATGTGCGATTAATGGATAAGCGGTTGGGGCTGCTGGTGAACTTCGGCGAGACGCTGATCAAAAACGGCATCCAACGGGTTGTGAATGGCCTGCCGGACGAGGATGCGCGGCGGGGCAATGAACCCCGCGTTTCATAATCGGCGGTTCTTCTCTTTGCGCCTTGGCGGCTTTGCGTGAGGCATTCCCATGCGTTCGCCCAGCCGACCGGTACTTCCTCCGTCAGCGGATCGCCGATGCGGGATCGTTTCCAAGCGTCGGGGTCAATAGTTTGGACCCGGATTCGTCTGGTACAATAGGGTGCGTTACCGGACCAAGGCGGCCGTGGATGGCCGACAACTCAATGAGGAGTAAGGAATGCGAATCGCTCTAGCAACAAGCTTGACGCTTATGGTTTTTATTTTGTTGGGCTGTGTGCTTCGGACCGAGCACACCATTGACGCGCACATCCGCGTGGATGTGCGTCACGTGCGGCAGCAAGCGGATGCGGTATTGGATTTCATCGAAGGGCGGACCGACACGCTTCCCATGGAAGAGGGCGCCGGAGACGCGGGCGCTTCCACGTTGCATCGCGTTTTGCAAGCGCTGAATCCGGTGTCCATCGCCCACGCGAGCCCATCGCTTCGGGAGGCGTCGCCAGAGGTGACGCGGCTTGCCGAGAGCATGCGGGAGCGCCATTCGGAAATCGAGGCGCTTAGGGCGGCCGGCTGCGTGGGTGAGGACAACCGGGGGTATCTCAGCTTTCGCGGGTGTGACGACTTGGATGAAGAGGAAGAGCGGGAGGCGCGGGAACTCGTCAACAAGGAGAACGAGGACCGCCGCGCCCTTTACCAAGAGATTGCCCGGCTTAACGCGGAGGCCGGGATCACCGCGCAACAAGTCGAGCGGATCTTCGCCGAACGCCGTTTGCAACGGGCTCAGTCCGGCCATTTTGTCCAGTTGCCCCCTGCCGGCCCCGAACTCGAGGAATTCCGGAACACCGCGGCCGGCCGCCGGTTGGGCGATCAAGTTCAACCCAGCGCGTGGGTTGAACTGCCGTAAGCCGGTCCCTTTCCCTTGTAACAGATGGCTCAACCCCATCCGCCAGGGCGGTGGATGGGGTTGAGCCCGTTGTGTTTCTACCGGCGGCCTTAGTCCGCTCGTTCGATGCGGAAGTTCTGTGCGCCGCCGCTGGGGAGATTGGCCCGCAGCACCGTGTCTCCGAATGTCCCTGAGTTCCGGGTGTCTCCCACTTCATCGTCAATGATTAAGCGGTATCTCGACTCGGGCTCCAACCCGCCGGTGATCTCGATGCGCCAGCTTGTTCCCCGCGAACCCCGCAGCTCGCCTTCGACCGCCACATCCTCATCCGGCGACCAGCGGGTCACGACAATGCGCCCCGGCGAGGTGGTTTGCGCGTAGAGGCCGTCGATGCGTTCGGCCCCGAAGGGAAAGCGTTCGTACTCGTAGGCGCCGTCCGGCTTCACGTGGGTGGGGATATCGAGGTGAAGACCGGTGAACCATCCCGCCAGCAGCACGCGTTCGCTCCCGTGATACCGCCAGCCCGGATGGTTGTTTCCGTAGTTGTTCCGGCCTTGATAATAAAGGATGCGATTCTTGGGATCGGGGATATGCCCATGTCCGTCGCCCAGAAACACCCCGTAGTCCACTCCGCCCTCGCGCCAATCGTCAATGCCGACGGCGGGCTCATGCCAGACTGGCTCGAAATCCGTGAAGTGGATGCCGTCCTCTGACTTGGCGCGATGGATCCCGAGATGCAGGCCGAAGGCGTACAGCCAGAACGTTTCGCTCTCGGGTTCGTAATAGGCCGTGGGATGGCGGTGGATGCCCATCTCGATGTAGTTCCGCATCTCCCAATCCATGCCATCCTCGGAGGTGTAGACCGCGAGGTCCGTGTTGCCCGGACTGATGGCGTAGAGGTAGAAGGTCCCGTCGACATAAATCACGTCGGGATCCTTCTGGGTGGGTTGGCTGTCAATCACAATGCCCTCGTCCACCCAGTTCACGCCATCCTCGCTGTGGCAATAGCCTGTCCACCAGCCGGCGCCCGGCGCATCCACGGTATACCAGCCGTGATACGTTCCGTCCACCTTGAGGACGGAAATCTTTTCGTTGCTGCTGTATTCGTCCGGATCCGGGAAGAAGACGGGGTTGTCCTCGTACTTCTCCCACGTCACCCCGTCTTCGCTCGACGCGTACCCATAGCCCGCGCCGCGCGCCTCCGACGTGCGGATGCGGTACCACATGGAATAGCTTCCATCGTCCTCCTTCAGCATGGAGTGGCCGCCCACCCAATTGCCTTCGCCATGTTCGACGTCGTTCTTCTGGGGCAGGGCGACGTAATGCGGGATGGAGGCGCGGGTCCACGTCTCGGCGGGCACGCGGTAGGGCGCGGCGTCCACGGTCACCTCGTCGAACCGGATTTCCACCTCGCTGTCCGCTGGCGTATGGACGTACAAGCCGAGCGCGGAAGGGACCACGGTGGTGGCGCCCTCGAAAACGGCCGCTTGCTCCCGCGTTTCGGCGTCGCGAATGGAAGCGTGGAGTTCGCCGTCTTCATTAAGGCTTATGTTAAACGTGTAGACCTGTCCCATGGCGAAGTCCAGGGGCGCCGTGTCCGGCGTGGCCCAATCCGCCGCGTCGAGGTGAAGCCCGGCTTCGTCGGGACCGGCATGAACGCCGGAGAACTTCTCGTAGGTTTCAAGCAGCATGAGGCCCGCGCTGAAATCGGCATTGTCCGGCCCCTCCACGCGAACCTGGACCGAGGCCGTGAACGGCTGGCCCAGATAGAACGCGTTGCTCACCAGCACCCACTGATGCTCCTCCTCGCCGCCTTCCCACTTGAGCGAATACTCGCCCTGAATGGGATTCTCGCTCGTGGCGCTGAAGCGGGGGCGTATCCAATCCTCTGAATCTCCCATGTACTTGGCCAGGAAATTGCGGTAATCGCCCGTCTCGA